>JADLHH010000541.1 GCA_020848855.1 Anaerolineae bacterium
ATTCTCCCCTGAACAGGCACAACAGTTTCGAGCAGCCTTCGAGCGCGCGGTGGAAGGCGCGACTTCCCGATTCGGGATGGAACTGCAAAATGCGAAAAAGCAATGGACGAACATCGACTTTTCGATGAAGCCTGTGCGGGACGCGAACGAAAATGTGCTCATGATCCTGTTCGAGGGGCGAGATATAACCTACCTGAAGCAGCTTGAAGCGCAAAAAGTCGAATTCATGCTGGAGCGCGAACGAGCGCACCTGCTCAAGAAGTTCATTTCGGACGTTTCGCACGACCTTCGCACGCCGCTTGCCGTGATACGCCTGAACCTTGACCTGCTCAAGCGCACTACCGACCCGCAGAAGCAGGCGCAGCGCATCGAAACACTGGCGGGACAGGAACAGCATTTGACCAAGCTGCTAGACGACATGACGACCATGGTCAGCTTCGACGACCGCCGCGCCATGTTTCACTTCAAGCCGCTTGACCCGCATTTCGTCGCGCAGATCGTTTTCGACGAGCACCACAACGACGCGCACAACAAGCACCAGAAGCTGCTCTACAATCACAGCACGGAAACGCTGCGAATTCAGGCAGACCGGTCCGAAATTGAGCGCGCGCTGAACAAGCTGTACGACAACGCGCTCACCTACACGCCGGCGGACGGCACGATCACGCTTTCCGTGTACGCGCACGACAACTACGCGGTTTTTGAAATGCGCGACACGGGCATCGGTATTTCCGAAAAAGACCTGCCGGAAGTGTTCAACCGCTTCTTCCGCGCCGACGGCTCGCGCAATACTCACAATGGCGGCGCGGGGTTGGGCTTGTCCATCGTCAAGAAGATTGCCGAAGCGCACGGCGGCAGTGTGGAAGCGGAAAGCAAAGTGGGCGAAGGCAGCGTCTTCCGTATGCTGCTGCCGCTGCTCACGTCCGAAAACCAGTCCGCACCCGGCGAGCGCCTGTACGGTTAACGGATCAGCTTGTCGAGCAGCTTGCCGATCAAATTCCCGAAGACCAGCGACAAAATCAGCTTCACAAACCAGACCATGTTTTCATCCTCATCAACCGTCTCACTCTGTTTTACGTCCAATTCCCGAACAGAGTTGCACCAACAGTGTGACAACAGGTTACAATCAGGGTTCTCGTGTGACATATTCCTACTTAGGAGTTTGATTCATGGCAGATTCACCTGAAATTCGGGATCGCGTTGCTGCCAATTCGCGCAGCCGCACGCTCGTCGAGGGTGCAGACCGCGCAGGCGCACGCGCGATGCTCAAGGCGATTGGCTTGACCGACGACGACCTGAGCAAGCCGATCATCGGCATCGCCAACACGTGGACGGAAATCGGACCGTGCAACTTCCACCTGCGCCGCCTTTCCGCCAAGCTCAAGGAAGGCATTCGCCGCGCTGGGGGCACGCCGCTGGAATTCAACACTGTCAGCATCAGCGACGGCATTACGATGGGCACGGAAGGCATGAAAGCCTCGCTCATCAGCCGCGAAATGATCGCGGATTCGATTGAGCTGGTCGCGCGCGGCAACTACTTCGACGGCGTGATTACGCTTGCCGCCTGCGACAAGACGATGCCGGGAACGATCATGTCGCTGATCCGGCTGGATGTGCCGTCGATCATGCTCTACGGCGGCTCGATCATGCCGGGGAACTTTCGCGGCAAGGATGTGACCGTCGGCAACGTTTACGAAGCGATTGGCGCTTATGGCGCGGGCAAGATCACGCTCGACGACCTGAAGGAAATGGAAAACGTCGCCTGCCCCGGTCCTGGCGCGTGCGGCGGACAGTTCACCGCCAATACGATGGCGATGGTCGCGGAAATCCTCGGTCTGTGCCCGATGGGGCTGGCGGATATTCCGGCGATGGACGACGACAAGGACAAGGCGTCGGTCGATGCGGGCGAACTGATCCTCAAGATGATCGAGCTGGACATTCGCCCCAGCAAGCTGGTGACGCGCAAGGCGCTCGAAAACGCGGTCGCGTGCATCGCCGCGAGCGGCGGCAGCACCAACGGCGTGCTGCATACGCTGGCGTTCGCGCGTGAAGCCGGAATCCCCTTCACCATCGACGACATCGAGCAAATCAGCAGCACGACGCCGCTGATCTGCGACCTGACGCCGACGGGCAAGTACAACGCCATCGACATGTACCGCGCGGGGGGCGTGCGCCTGCTCACCCAGCGCCTGATCGAAGGCGGCTACGTCGATGGCTCCGCGCCGACCTGCACGGGCTTGACGCTGGGCGAAGAAGCCGCCAGCGCGAAGGAAACGCCCGGTCAGGACGTGATTCGCACGCTGGACAACGCCATCAACTCGCACGGCGGTTTGCACATCCTCAAGGGCAACCTTGCCACCAACGGCGGCGTGGTCAAGCTGAAGGGCACGGAGCCGCAGGTGTTCCGGGGCGTGGCGCGCGTCTTCGACCGCGAAGAAGATGCCTACGACGCCGTCAAGAACAACAAGATCAACAAGGGCGATGTGGTCGTCATCCGCTACGAAGGTCCGGTCGGTGGACCGGGGATGCGCGAAATGCTTCAGGTCACAGCAGCCATCGTCGGGCAGGGCTTGGGCGGCGACGTGATGATGGTCACGGACGGGCGCTTCTCCGGCGCGACGCGCGGCTTGATGATTGGGCATGTTGCGCCAGAAGCGGCGGTCGGCGGCGCGATTGGGCTGCTCAAGGAAGGCGACATCATCAACGTGGATATTGCGGCGCGCTCGCTCAGCGTCGACCTGAGCGACGAGGAACTGGTCGAGCGCAAGAAGGCATGGACGCCGCCCGCGCCGCACTACCTGAGCGGCGTGATGGCGAAATACGCGCGCCTCGTCTCGCAGGCGGACGACGGCGCGGCGACCAACTCCGCGAACGGCTTGGTGAGGTAGGAGTAGATTTGAAGAGCGTAGGAATGTAGCCTACGCTCTTTATAATTGAGCCTAACAATGGTGAATACTCAAAGAAGCAAAATTTTCATTAGTTACAGTCACAAAGATAGCGACTATCTACAGCGTCTATTGATCCATTTGCGTCCATATGAGCGA
>JADLHH010000542.1 GCA_020848855.1 Anaerolineae bacterium
TCGCTCGTCCTGTTCGCCGAAAATATCAGCCCGCAGGTGACCGCCTTCCTGCTCGCCAACCGCGACCACGCCGGCTTCGAGACGCTCGCCGTCAAGACGCCGGATCAGTACAAAGACCGCGTCGGCACGCTGGGCGACCTGGAAGCGCTGGTCGGCGGGCGCGCTCTGGTGTACAGCGCCGGGAACAGCCTCCACACCCTTCGTCCGACGGATGTGGGCGAAGCGCGCCGCGTTTGGGCAGACAAGGATTACGTCGGCATCGCCGGCGGCAAGGGCGATCCCCGCCAGCGGCAGGATCGTGTCGCGCTGCTGCAAACGCTCGTCGACAATGCCGACGACCCTGACCAGCGCGAACGGCTGCGCGGACGGCTCGGCAAGCTGATGGGCGGCTCGGCGATCCTGTGGGTGGGCGGCACGACCGAGCGCGAGATCAAACAGCGCAAGCTGGTCGCCGAAAGCGCCGTCGAGATCATGCGCGGCGTGGTCCGGCACGGCGTTCTGCCGGGCGGCGGCATCTCGCTGCTGCGCTGCTGCCTCGCGCTCGATCGCTGGATGCGCGGCTGCGACGATACCGATCGTCGGATGGCTTACCACGCGCTCCGGCAGGCGCTCGAAACGCCGGCGCGAGCCATTCTCGCCAATGCGGGCTGCGATCCGGGGGAAATCATGGCGCGGGTCAGCGCGGATGAATCCGGCTGCGGCTACGACGTGCTGAGCCATCGCGTCGTCAACCTGCTCGACGCGGGCATTGTCGAAAGCGCCGCTGCCTACAAGACGGCGGTCAGGAGCGCCATCAGCGCCGCCGCTTCCGCCCTCACCATCGACGTGCTGGTTCACACCCGTACCCCCGAAACGGTACTGGAGCCGGCATGATGAGCGATGCTGTTTACGCCCTGTATGCAGACGACCATCGTTTGTACGCGGCGCGCGCATCCGGGTTGTTCGCCTCGGTGGACGGCGGTCAGCATTGGAAGCCGCTGTACAACTCGCTGCATCTCGACCACCCGCTGCCGACAACCGCCGTCGCCGCCAGCGGCACGACCATCCTTGCCGGCGTCTCCGGCGGCGTCCTGCATTCGGTGGACGGCGGCGGCCATTGGCAATTCCGGCGTTACCCCACCCCTGCCCCGATCATTTCGGCGCTGCTGCTGGCGGACTTCGCGCTGGCGGGCACGCTCGAAGACGGCGTGTTCCATTCGCCGGATGCCGGCGCGACCTGGCAGCCCCGGAATTATGGCTTGCTCGATCCGTGTATCCTCGCGCTGGCAGTCACCCGCTCCGGCGTCGTGTTTGCCGGAACGAGCAGTGGGTTGTTTCGCAGCGACAACGGCGGCTGCTCATGGCATCCGACCGCATTCCCGCGCGTATCCGTGCTGAGTCTTGCGGCAGCGGCGGATGGGGAAATTCTGGTGGGCACGGAAGATGCCGGATTGTGGCGGTCGGCAGGTGAAACCGATCAGTGGCAGCCGCTGACAGACACAGCCGCCGATGTTCCCGTCAACCAGCTTCTCTCCGATCACGGGTATGCCGCCGCTGGCTGTGGGCATCTTCTCCTGATCTCTCTGGATGACGGGCGCACGTGGTCGCCCCGGCAGGTATTCGCCGAGCCGGTTGCCGCCCTCGCCCGAACCGCGAACGAAACCTCCGTCTGGGTCGCTCACGGTGACCAGATTCTTACAGTACAACCATAGAGAAAACATGGGGTCTTAACGCAGGCGCGAGGTGCGCCTCGCCCGCACCCACTCCCCTACCCGCCGCCTCCCTTCGGGATTCAGCAAGATGCGTTAGTATAATGAGATACCCGCTGAACGGAGTTCGCCCTATGTCAAAAGGTCGCGTGTATCACGATCCGCAGTTCCGCTATATCGATGCCTATAGCGGGCGCGAAATTGTTCGGTTGACCGACTACCTCGGTCATTCCAACCACTTTTATTTCACCGATCCCTGCTGGTTTAATCAAAACCGTTCCTTCTTCTTTATGTCTGACCGGGAAAATCAAAGTAATCTTTTTCGCTACGATTTGGACGACGGCAAAATTACCCAGGTGACCGATTTCAAAACGCCCGGTCGCTCGCGCGGCTGCTGGAGCGAAGCCAACCAGCGCCTGTATTACTGGCACGGTCGTCAGATATTCGAGCTAAACCCCGAAACTTATGACGAGCGGGTGATTTACGAAGCGCCGCCCGAATGGGAGCCGGAAGCCCGCGCCAATCCGACCGCCGATGGCAGGTACGTGATCAGCCGCCTTCAGGAATTCATCCCCGAAGAGAAGCCGTCTATCGCCTTCGCCTATTCGCGCTTCCACGAAATGTTCCACCGGAAGCCGCTCACCCAGATATTCCGCGTGGAGATCGCCACCGGCAAAGTCGAGGTCATCCACGAAGACCGCTGCTACATCACCCACATCAACACGTCGCACGTCCTCCCCGACATCATGACCTTTTGCCACGAGGGACCCTGGCATCTGGTCGATCAGCGTATCTGGGGGCTGAATATCCAGACCGGCGCGACCTGGAAAATCCGCCCGCAGGACGACGGGCGCGACTTTGCGGTCGGGCATGAATACTGGTTTGCCGACGGCATCCGCATCGGCTATCACGGTTTCCCGCGAGACCTGCAGGGCGAGCATGTGTTTGGCTACCTCAACTGGGACAACACCGGGCATGTGGAAGTGCGCTTCCCCTACCGTTCGACCCATTTCCAGAGCCTGGACGAGTCGATCATCGTCGGCGACGGTTCTCCGGCAGCGGTATTTTCGCATCAGGGCGTGTCTCAGCCCTTCATCCAGCTTTTCAGGTGGAACGGCGAAGAATATGTGGGTCCGCGCATTCTCGCATATCATCGCAGCACGTTTAACGACCAGCACGCGCACCCACATCCGCGCTTAACGCCGGATGGCAAATTCGTGCTCTACTCATCCGATTTGACCGAATACGCCAACATGTACCTGGTCGAGGTGGGCGATTTTGACGGGCTGCCCGAACTCACCGACGACGTGCGACCACAGCACACCTAGGCGCGGAGTGCATATCCACTGATCGGCAAGCTGTTGAGACTGACGGTTTTCCTGTGCGGCATCTGGAGTGTGATCATCGCAGTGGAAATGCTCCTACCCTACCGCGATGCCCAGGCGCAGGACTTCATGCGCGCAGCCGAAAACTGCGGCGGCAGTTGCCTGCTCGGAATTCAGCCGGGAATCACCCGTGCCGGCGATGCCATGCGCCGACTGCAATCGCACCAATGGGTGAGCAGTGTGCGCCAGAACGCGCCGGGCAACGGCTATGCCCAGATCAGTTGGGACTGGAGCGGACGCCAGCCCGCCGGCATCGACAGCGCCCGGCAGGGACGCATCACCTTCTACTGGGATGATGAGAATATGATTGCGTTGGACGACGCGGTCGTCGAAACCGTGACCGTCTACACCCGAATGCGGCATTTCGCGCTGCAGGACGTGTTAGGCGCGAGCGACGGCGGTTCGGCGACGTTTCGACCGGATGGCAAGCTGAGCTATTCCGTGTCGTATATCGTTCAGGGCGGAATGCTGAATCTGTACGCCGAGTTGGCATGTCCCTTTCACACCCTGACGTACTGGAATTCGCCCACGCGCATTACCCTGAGCATTGGGCGGAGCGACACCGGATATGTTCACCCGGCGCAGTTGGCTGGCATATGCGCGCTTGGGCAAAACTGAGTGCCTATACCCGGCGCAGCGTCTGCTATCGTTCGACTCTCATAATGAATGGTGAGCGATGAAAGATAACCCACAAAACTCACGCCCCCGCTTCAGGGGACTCTCATGGTGTCATGAGCAGTACTTCTCATTCTTCATTCCGATTGATTGGCAGCGGATTGAACGCCCAGACGGTAAAGTGGGCGTCATCTACATCCCGCCGGGAGATGATGCCGATACGTTTTACGCCGTTCAGGTCGATGACCTGGGAACACAGGTCACCGAAGAAGACCTGCCCGATCTGGAGACCGGTTTACTCAACGGCATCAGCCAACTGCCGGCGAGCCAGATTGAAACGCGCAGCACTTCCAGAACGGGTCAGTTGGTCGAACTCGAAGCGAAATATACCTACCTGGAAAATGGATTTCGCCGCAAGCGCTGGGTTCGGATGCTGTACCACGACACCCGGCAGATCATCTTCATCGCCCAGGGAAAGTCCGAAGCGGTTTATCAATACTGGCTGCCGATGTTCAACGAAGCCATGATGACGCTGAAAGTCCACAGCACAAAACCAGCAGTTCCCGGTTGATGACACCTTTGTGTTCCCGTCATCACGGGGAGTATGGGTGGTTGCGCAAATCGGTTTTCCGGCTTATATTATTGCACTATCCTATTTGGATATGTTTGAATGGGTCAGCTCGAAGCTCGTATCGACTGTGTATAGGAGGTCATCGGCACAATACCCCCAGTAAAAAAGAATCATTAGCATTTAAAGGAGACTTACATGGAAACAAAAGGTTTGTCTCGTCGTCATTTTCTGCAGACGATGGCGGGCGGAGCAGCCGCAGCGGTCGCGGTTTCGGTAGCCCCCCTTTCGCTCGCCGCTCAGGAAATGACTTACCATGAAGCTCCAATGCTGGCTGACCTGGTCGCCAGCGGAGCGCTTCCCCCTGTAACCGAGCGAATTCCTTCAAACCCCCGCGTGGTTACACCGCTTGATGAAGTCGGTCAGTACGGCGGCACGCTCCGTCGCGCCTGGAAAGGCATTTCGGATCGCTGGGGTCCTACCAAGCTCAACGAAGAGATGGCGATTGAGTGGGACATCCCCGATACCGAGACCGTCAATCTGGTTGCCAACTACATCTCCACCTGGGAACAGAACGACGACGCCACCGAATTCACCTTCACGCTGCGCGACGGCATGAAGTGGTCGGACGGGCAGCCCTTCACGACCGACGACGTCAAGTTCTGGTACGACGAATATTACATGGGTGAGCTTCAGGCGCAGGAAGTTACCCTCACGCTCGGCGGCGAGCCAATGGTCATCGAGATTGTCGACCCACTCACCTGGAAAGCGACCTTCCCGAAGCCCAATCCGCTGCTGCCGCTGTTTATCGCCAAGCTCACGCTCGGCATTCAGGCGGGTCCGACGATGGCTGCCCCCAGGCACTATCTGAGCCAGTACATCCCCCACCTGACCACCGATCAAAGCCTGATCGATGCGGCGATGGAAAAGACCGGCGTCGAAACCTGGCAGCTTCTGCACGGCGATTCCAGCATTATCCCCGAAGGCCCGATCCTTGCCTGGTATAAGAACCCGGAACGCCCGACTATCACCGCGTGGATGGCTTCCAACGAGCCGACCAACGATCCCTGGCTGGCGACCCGTAATCCGTACTATCATGCCGTTGACCCGGATGGCAACCAGCTTCCGTACATGGATGGCTTGACGAACGCCTGGTTCGACGACAACTCGGTGTTCGACCTGTGGGTCGCTCAGGGCTTGATCGACGCGCAAATCCGCCACACCAACACCGCCAACTTCACCTTCTACAAGGAAAATGAAGAAGCGGGCGATTACCAGGTTCTGCTGTGGCGCAATGCCAGCACCAATGCCTTCTACCCGAATATCTCCCACAAGGACCCGGGTTTGCGGGCGCTCTTCGATGATGCTCGCTTCCGCGAGGCGCTCTCGATTGCGATCAATCGCGAGGAGATCAACGATCTCATCTACGAAGGTCTGTACGTGCCGCGTCAGGCTTCGCCAGTGACCGGTTCGCCCGACTTCGATCCCGAGTTCGCTGCCAAGTGGACGGAGTACGACCCGGATCGCGCCAATCAGCTCCTCGATGAAATCGGCTTGACCGAACGCGGCGCCGACGGTTTCCGCCTGCGTCCCGATGGCTCGCCGCTCACTTTCACCATCCTTTTCCAGAGCGGCTTTGCCAATATCGGCGACGAGGTGACCATCGTTGAGCAGTACTGGGAAGCCATCGGCTTGAACGTCAACCAGGAACTGGTAGAGCGCACGCTGTACCAGGAACGCGTCGATGCCGGCGATGTCGATGTCGGCGTCTGGACGGCTGACCGCAACATCATCCCCATGGCAGACCCCAGCCGCTACACCGGTCAGCAATCGGACGGTCCCTGGGCGCCCATGTACGGCGCGTGGTGGTCGAAACAGCCGCGCGCCTCCGAAGAACCGCCGGCGGATCACCCGATTCGCGAAATCTGGCGGTTGTGGGAAGCAGCGCAGTCCGAACCGGATGAAGCGCACCGCAACGAGCTGTTCACGCAGATGCTCGGCATTCACAAAGAGCACCCCTACATGATCGGCACGGTTGGTGAAAGCCCGCAGTTGTTCATCGTCAAGAACGGCGTCGGCAACA
>JADLHH010000543.1 GCA_020848855.1 Anaerolineae bacterium
GCCTGCCTGCCGCGACGGTCTCCGCCAGCGTCATCCCCGGCGACCATCGCCGCCAGCAGCCGATCCGCCATCTCGCCGCGCGCCGAGCGTTAGGCATCCGCCATCGCCTCGATCACCTGCGCGCCCGCCAGAATGTTCCCCTGACAGGTGAAACCCTCATCGGTGCGGTGTCCCGCCCAGTCGAAGCATTCCGCGCCGGTGTGCGCGGCGCTCCGCCCCCGGTTATCGACAATGCCGACCTGCCGGCGCTCGCGCAGCGGGTCGGCGCTCAGCAGCAGGTCGAGCGCTTCCTGCGCGCTCTTGCCCGCTTCGAGCAGCGTCAGCCCATTGACGCCGAACGGGACGTTGGCGTGCGACTGGGTGGCGATTGCCCCGACTCCCGCGCGCACCCAGGGCACGACCGAGCCGACGGCGAGGAATTTGCTGGCGACGCCGACGCCGAACGCCTGCTCGTCGGGGTCGTAGGCGGCAATCGAAAAGGTGTGAATAAGCACGGGATTGCCTCCGATGGTCTCTGTTGGCGTTGGATTGTAACATTGGCGTGGCTATAATGCCGATGATAGAAAAGTCAAAAGCAGAACCGCGATTTGACGAATGCCTTTTGACCTGTTCCTTTCAACCTTCAATCTGTAGCCATACAGCGAGGACGCATGAATCTTTCCGCCATTACCGGTGTCGTCATGGACATGGACGGCGTGCTATGGCGCGGCGACCAGATGCTGCCGGGCGTCGGGCAGTTCTTCGACTTCCTGCGCGGGCGTGGGCTGCCGTTTGTGCTGGCGACCAACAACAGCAGCAAGACGCCGGGCGATTACATCGTCAAACTTGCGGGCATGGGAGTCGACGGCGTGCGCGAGGATCAGATCGTCACGTCGGGCACGGCGACGGTCGATTACCTGCTGGCGCATTATCCGGCGGGCATCATGGTTCACGTCGTTGGCGGCGCGGGCTTGAAAACGCTGGTCACCAACGCAGGCTTCGTCCTGAGCGATGCCGATGCGCAGGTGGTGGTCGTCGGAATCGACACCAACCTGACTTACGAGACCATCAAGCGCGCCATGCGGCTGATCCGCGCCGGGGCGGATTTCATCGGCACAAACGGCGACCTGACCATCCCGGTCGCGGATGGTCTCGCGCCGGGCGCGGGTTCGATTCTCGCGGCTATCGCCGCATGTGCCGGCAGGCAGCCGCTCGTGATTGGCAAGCCGAACAAGCCGAGCTTCGAGGCGGCGCTGCACATCCTCGACTCCCTGCCGGAAGCCACGCTCATGATCGGCGATCGGCTCGATACCGATATTCAGGGGGCGCAGGCAGCCGGGCTGCGCGCCGCGCTGGTGCTGACCGGCGTCACGACGCGCGAAACGCTCGCCGCCAGCGCTGTTAAGCCGGATGCCGTGTATGAGGGTTTGCTCGCGTTAATGGCGGCGTGGGACTAACGAGGCCAGGGCACGGCGCGGTTCTTGTAACCGCCGCGCTTCGGTAGCCGGTCTTCATAGGCGCAGGCGGCGACCGCTGGGAAGCCCCATTCCCACAGCCGTTTGAGCAGCCGCGTGACAATCGCAGCCTGCCGGGTGGGCGGTGCGCCGCTCATGTACAGGTCGAGCATGTAATGGAAATAGATGAACCCGTCCGGGAACTGTCGCCGTCGGTTCGAGTCGTAATCCTCGTTGTTCAGCACCTCGACCTGCAGCGTTACGTCGTCGTCCGGCGCGAACAGCACGGGCGCTGTCAGCCCGATCAGCTCGGTTTCCGAGACTTCGGCGTCGACGAACACTTTGCAGTCGGGGATGCGCAGGTCACCGTCCAATTCAGAAAGCTCCTGCGGCGTTGTGCGCTGCGCGGATCGGGTCGGGCAGGCGATATTTGCTCGTGCAGCGCATGACCAGCTTGACCGACGTTGCTAAGTCCGCCAGATGCCCAACCGAGATGAATACTGGCTTGACGTTCGCTCGCGTCCGCAGCACCGCACCGATCACTTCGCCGCGATCCACCAGATCGCTGAAAGCGCCGCGTTCGTTTACCGGCTCCTGAAAATGCCCGGTGAGCAGGGTCTTGCCGCAGCCGATGGTCGGCTTTTGCAGCCACAGCCCCATGTGCGAGGCGATGCCGATACGCCGGGGGTGCGCGCGTCCCATGCCGTCGAAGATGAAAGCGTCCGGCTCGTGTTCCAGTTTGGCAAATGCGATTTCCAGCACGGGACCCTCGCGGAACGACAGCAAGCCGGGGATGTACGGGAAGGGCGTCGGCATCTGCGCCAGCGCCGTCTCGATCACCTGCATGTCGGGGTAGCTCAGGACGACCACCGCCGCTTGAGACGCTGCCACGCCAGTGATTGCGTCGGTGTGGACGCTCACGTCCACGCCCGCCACCAGCCGGATCGCGTCCAGATCAATCGGGCGGTGGTAGTCGATCTGTGCCGTCATCTGTTTCTGCAGGGCAATCGCTTCGGCAGCCGAAATGTTCCAGTCGTGCAGGTGTGGGATGTTCATCGTACCTCTCGGAATCAAAAGCGCCTCGCCAGTATAGCACGGCGAGGCGCAGTAACAATTGCCGGAACAGACCTATGCAAAAATGCTGGATATGTCGACCGCTTTCCCGCCGAGCGCGGCGGACTCGAAGGCATCGCCGACGCCGTAGACGCCCTGCCGCTCGAAGCCGTTCGCGCCGCGCTTCCACACCTCAATCTGACCGTATTCGTGGTCGATGATCCAGTATTCGCGCGAGCCGTGTTTCTCATAGAGCTTGAATTTATCAGTTTTGTCGCGCTTGGCTGTGCTGGGAGACAGAATTTCGATAACGAGATCGGGCGCGCCGATCAGCCGCATTTCGGTAATCTGGCAGGCGCTGTCGGCGGCAACCCACACGAGATCGGGCTGCGGGATGTTGTATTCGTCCAGATAGACTTCGAAGGGGGAGATGAACACTTCGCCGTTGGGCTTGAGCAGATCAATCATTTTTGCAAGACCAAATACAAGCCGCTGATGCGCGATTTTTGACGGAGGCATCTCAATGATCTGTCCTTCGATGAGTTCGAAGCGCCGCTCGTCGTTTTGGGTTAGCTGCTCAAATTCCGCCGCTGATACGCGGACAACATCCGCCATCGCCGCCCCCGGTTACCTCTCTTCTTCTGTGCCGATTGTACCAGTAAACAATAAGGGCGGGTTTCAAACCCGCCCCTACAAGCGTATTCTGGATTTGCTGCTGCCTAGAAGTCGATGTCCGACGGGTTGACGTTGCCGCTCATGCCCAGCAAGCCGCCGGTCGGCATCTTCTGCTGTGTACGCTTCTCGTCTTCCTTGCCGAAGCGGATCACTTCGCCGCTTTCGCCAATGGCTTCCACCGCCAAGCCGAGGCTTTGCAGCTCCTTGACCAGCACGCGGAACGAAGTCGGGATGCCCGGTTCTTCAATCGGCTCGCCCTTGATGATCGCCTCGTAAGTCTTGACGCGACCCTGCACGTCGTCCGACTTGACCGTGAGCATTTCCTGAAGCGTGTACGCCGCGCCGTAGGCTTCCAGCGCCCACACTTCCATTTCGCCGAAGCGCTGCCCACCGAACTGCGCCTTGCCGCCCAACGGCTGCTGAGTGACGAGGCTGTATGGACCGGTCGAGCGGGCGTGAACCTTGTCTTCGACCAGGTGCGCCAGCTTGAGCATGTGGATCATGCCAACCGTCACCGGTTGATCGAACGGTTCGCCCGTGCGCCCGTCGTACAGAATCTGCTTGCCGTAAACCGGCACGGCATGTCCGGTCTCGAACATGACGCGGTCGGCGATTTGCAGCAGCTCCTTCGTGGACAAGCCTTTGGGGACTTCCGTTTCCGGCGATGCCCAGTTGATCCACAGTTCGAGCGCCGCATTGTAGGCGTTCTCGTCGCGGCGGCGGCGTTCCTGAGACGTCAGCCCGGTCGTGTCGAACAGCAGGATATCATCAGGGTTGTAGCCCATTTCGCGCAGCCATTCGGCGAGCACGACGCGGCGGGCGTAAAACTGATCCAGCAGCAGTTGATCGGGATCATACGCGTCGTTGTCACGCAGCCACTCGTGAATGTAGAGGCGGCGCACTTCGTCATCGTCTTCCAGTTCTTCGGGGTTGTATTCGAACTGCTGAATCCATTCCCACGCGCGCTCGGTAATCACGTTCCACGCGCGGTCGATTAGCCAGGCGCGTCCTTCTTCGGATTGGATTTCCCATTCCTTCGCGCCGTCGAAC
>JADLHH010000544.1 GCA_020848855.1 Anaerolineae bacterium
CCTGACAAACGGGCGGCAGTCTTCCTGCGGCGGCGGCGCATCCATTGCGATCAGCGTGCGCGCATCGCACCGAACGCGAAAATAACGCCGAAAACTGGCGTCCGCAGAAGCGGTTTCGAGCGTCAGCGGGGCGCGCTGCAATCGGGCCTCAATCCAGCGCGTGAGTTGCTCTTGTCGCTCCACGTAATACATTGCCTAAACTGGAAATTTGTGCGATTTTATCATTCCCTTGCGCCCGGACCGATGATGCCTGCTTTACGTTCACGACTGATTGCGGTAACGCTGCTGTGCGCCAGCGCCGCCGTCACCGCCGCCGACGGTCCGGCGCTCGGTTTCAAGCCCGGCGACGAAGGTCCGCGGCTGAAGCTGCAGCCGTCGCTGCTGCGCCTGCCCGCCGAAAACAGCGGACCGCTGCCGCTGTTTGTCGACGCGGACAACCTGCAGGGCCATCAGGATCGCGAACTCGAGGCCGACGGAACGGGACGCCTGCGCCGCCGCGGACAGGCGATCTACGCCGACTGGCTGCGCTACGACAAGCCCGACGATCAGGTGCGGGCGCGCGGCAACGTGCGGCTGGAGCAGCGCGGCGACGTGCTCGAAGGCACCGAAATGCGCATCCAGCTTGAAACCGGCCGCGGTGCGATCGAGAAGCCGAATTAGGAAGTCCAGGTCAATGCGACGCGCGGCCGCGGCAATGCGAACCGCATCGAGATGGAAGGCAACAACAAGTACAAGGTGCTGGGCGGCAGCTACACCTCCTGCGATGTCGGCGAAAACGACTGGTTCGTGCGCGCGCGGGAATTCGAGATCGACAAGGATCGCCAGATCGGCACCGCGCACGGCGCGCGGGTGGATTTCTTCGGCTTCCCGATCCTGTACTCGCCCTATCTGAGTTTTTCGCTCGACCGCCAGCGCAAATCCGGTTTCCTGTCGCCGACCTTCGGCAATACCGGCAACTCGGGCACCGAGTTTTCGATTCCCTATTACTGGAACATCGCGCCGAACTACGACGCCACCATCACGCCGCGCGTGATGTCCAAACGCGGCGAAATGCTCAGCACCGAGTTTCGCAACCTCGGCGAACGCTCCGGCGGGGAACTCCGTCTGGAGGCCATCCCGCGCGACCGCGTGAAAAACGATCACGACCGCTTCGCGATCAATCTGCGGCAGGAACAGCGCTGGGGCGACGGCTGGAGTGCCAACGTCAACATCCAGAAGGTCTCGGACGACACCTATTTCACCGATCTCACGACGCAGATCGCCACCACCTCGCAATCGATCCTGCCGCGCGCGGGCACGATCGGCAAAGCCGGCACCTGGTGGGGCGACGGCAACTGGAGCACCAGCGCCTCGGTGCAGCGCTGGCAGACCCTGCAATCGAACCTCGCCAGCCCGCTCACGCCGCCGTACAACCGGGCGCAGCTGACCCTGTCGGCGTCGAAGCAGAACGTCGGCGCGGCCGACTTCGACCTGTATTCGAGCGCGGTCGAATTCACGCACCCTTCGCTGCCGAACGGGCGACGGTATCTCGCCTATCCGAGCGCCTCGCTGCCCCTGCAGAATTCATTCGCCTACGTCACGCCCAAGGTCGGCATGCATCTGACCCATTACGATTTCGACCGCGCGACGACGACGGTGCCCGACCAGAGGCGCACGGTGCCGATTTTTTCGACCGAGGGCGGCGTCATCCTCGAACGCGACACATCGGTGTTCGGCCGGGGCGTGGTGCAGACGCTCGAACCGAAGGTGTATTACGTCTACATTCCCAGCCGCTCGCAGAACCAGATCCCGAATTTCGACAGCGCGTTCCAGGACATCAGCTTCGCGACGCTGTTCTCGGAAAACCAGTTCAGCGGTCACGACCGCATCAACGATGCCAACCAGGTCACCACCGGCATCACCAGCCGCCTGCTGCAGCAGGACAACGGCATCGAACGGCTGCGCGTCGGCGTCGCGCAACGCTACTACTTCAAGACTCAGGATGTGACGCTGCCGAATGTATCGCCGCGCGGCAGCACCAGTTCGGATCTGCTGGCGGCCTTCAGCGGATTGGTCGCGCCAAACTGGACGGTGGATGCGGGCTGGCAGTACACAACCGACCTGTCGCAAACACAGCGCTTCAACAGCAGTGTGCGTTACCAGCCGGAACAGGGCCAGGTGGTCAACGTCGCCTACCGCTACACCAATGGCGCGCTGGCAACAACCAGCCAGCCGCAGAACGCGCTCAATACGCTGATCCCCTCGCTCAACACGCTGCGGCAGGTCGACGTTTCGACCCAATGGCCGCTTTCCGGGCAGCTCAGCGCGGTCGCCCGCTACAACTATTCGATTCAGGACAGCAAGGCGCTCGAAGGGTTGCTGGGGCTCGAATACAATGGCGGCTGCTGGGCGTTTCGCGTCGTTGCGCACCAGTTCACCACCGCCGCCGCCACCCAGGTCACCTCGCTGTTCATGCAGCTCGAATTGAACGGATTGTCGAAAATTGGCTCCAATCCCCTTGATCTGCTCCGGCGCAACATCGGCGGATACGCAAGAACGGAGACCCCCTTCGTGGCGCCGGATACGAATTATCCGAACCGTTAGCGTTTTGCATTTCCAGATGAAGAAAGTTTCCGTGCGCACCTTTTGGCCTGCGGTTTGCCTGCTGTTCACCCTGTTTTCCGCGCCCGGCGCCCACGCGCAGGAACGGACGACGGGTCGCATCATCCTGCTTGACCGCATCGTCGCCGTTGTCAACGACCAGGTCATCACCCGCCGCGACCTCGACGACCGCATGAAGACGGTGCTGGCGACGCTGCGCCAGCAGGGCACGCCGCTGCCGCCCATCGATGTGCTGGAGCGGCAGGTCCTTGAACGCATGATCCAGGCCCGCACGCAGCTGCAGCTGGCGCGTGACACCGGGCTGCGCATCGACGACGCAACGCTGGATGCCGCCATCAGCCGCATTGCGACCAACAACAAGCTTTCGATCCAGGAACTGCGCAGCGCGGTCGAACGCGACGGCATTACCTTCAACCGGTATCGGGAAGAACTGCGCGACGAGATCGCGCTGGTGCGCCTGCGCGAACGCGAGGTCGAGAACAAGATCCAGATCACGGACAGCGAGATCTCCAATTTCCTCAGCACGCTGCAGCAGCAGGAGAGCCGCAGCGAGGAATTCAATCTGTCGCATATCCTGATCCGGTTGCCGGAACAGGCAAGCCCCGAGCAACTGCGGGACCGGCGCGCGCGCGCTGAACGCGCGCTCGAACAGATCAGGAACGGCGCGGATTTCCGCCAGATTGCTGCCGGCGTTTCGGATGCCCCGGATGGCGTGCAGGGCGGCCTGATGGGCTGGCGCGAGTTTGTCCAGCTGCCGACGGCATTCGCCGACGCCGTCAAATCGCTCAAACCGGGCGGCGTAACCGCCGTGCTGCGCAGCGCGGCCGGCTTTCATATCGTGCGGGTCAATGACCGCCGTGGCCATGTCGGCGAAGCCATGGTCACGCAAACGCGCGCGCGCCACATCCTGATCAAGACCAGCGAACTCGTCTCCGAGGACGATGCCCGGGGCCGCATCATCAAGCTGCAGGAGCGCATCGAAAACAATGGTGACTTTGCGGAGATTGCGCGCCTGCAATCCGAGGATGGCAGCGCGTCCCGCGGCGGTGACCTCGGCTGGCTGACGCCCGGCGACACGGTGCCGGATTTCGAGAAGGCCATGGACGCCCTGAAGCCGGGCCAGGTCAGCGCGCCCGTGCGCTCGCCGTTCGGATGGCACCTGATCCAGGTGCTGGAACGACGCAATCAGGACATGTCGCAGCAGCAGCAGCGTCTGCGCGCACGCCAGGCGCTGCGCGAGCAGAAATCCGAAGAAGCCTTTCTCGAATGGTCCCGCCAGTTGCGCGACAGTGCGTTCGTCGAAATCCGGCTTGAAGAAAAATAGTCCGCCCATCATCGCGATCACGGCCGGCGAGCCGGCGGGCATCGGGCCCGATCTATGCATTCTGCTGGCGCAAGCGCCGCCGCGCGAGCGGCTGGTGGTGGTGGCCGACGCGCGGCTGCTTGAAGCGCGCGCACGCGAACTGTCCCTGCCCTGGCGCAGCCTGCCGTATGAGCGGGCAGCCGACGTTGCCGGTGCGGGC
>JADLHH010000545.1 GCA_020848855.1 Anaerolineae bacterium
ATAATTTTCGGACAAGCCTCCGTGTGTCTGCCCACGCAGCCAGCTATCGACCTAGAACTCGTACTCGTCAAAGTCCTCGCACAGATGCACCGGTCCGTTGAACGTTTCCTGCGCCTCGGCGATCAGCGGCGTCGGGTCGGTGTTCCACACCTGATAATGAATCAGGTAGAGCGACTTCGCGCCGCATTCGGTGGCAATTTCGCCCGCCTGCCGCGCGCTCGAATGTCCGTAGCCTTTGCCCGCCGCCTCGTGAATCAGTATATCGGCGTTGCGCCCCAGGTCGATCAGCGACGGGATCGGCTCGGTATCGCAGGTGTAGGCGAGCACCGTGCCGGTGCGCTTGTTGACAACCCGCAAGCCGATGGTCGGGACGAAATGCCTGGTGGGCCACGAGGTGATCAGGAAGTCGTCGTTTTCGAAAACCGGGGCGTTGTCGCGCTCCAGCACGCGGTGAAACGTCGTCGGGAAGAAGTTCGGGTAGGTATCCCACGAGAAGAACATCATCATGTCTTCGACGCGGTTGACGCAGTGGTTCAGCCCGTAGATGCGCAGCGGCGCTTTGCGTCCCAGCAGCCACATATGCAGCAGCATGTTCGGCACGCCGGAGACGTGGTCGGCGTGGAAGTGCGTCAGGATCATGTCCTGCAGCGAATCGGTGGACATGCCGAGCTTATGCATCTTGCCGAGCGGGTTGGAACCCGCGTCGACCAGGATCGGGCCGTTCTCACCCTCCAGAATGAAGTGGGTGTAATCGTGTTCGGCGTCGTTGACCGCTGCCGCTGTGCCGAGGATGATGATTCGCGCCATGACCGCCCCAATGAAAACAGTAATGAGTGCTGGACTTGCGAAGCAAGCACGTACCGAGTGCTGAGCAAAGGCAGCCCGCTGAAGATGCCCCTGCTCATAACCTGGCACTCGGCACTCAGTGCTTAGTTAGTATACGCCGATGCACGGATTCCTGGCGGAAGTTTACAGATTTTTATCACCCTCCGCCACATGCACCCGATGCTGCCGGCGACAGCCCGAATGAATATTGTAGCTGCATCGTCACGCCCCCGCCGGTGAAGTTGTTCGTTTGTGTGCCCTCGAATGCCAGCGTCCGCGAGCCGTCTGCCGCCGCCTCGCTGACGGTGTAAGTGCCTTCACCACGCGCCGTTTCACCCACGTCGGCGAGGCTGTAGCTGTAGGAATAGGTTCCGTGGGCTGCGTCTGCTGGCACGAACTGGATCACCCAGGTGATGATCCCCGTCTGGGTGAACGTGACCTCAAACGGCTGCTCCAGCGTGCAGACCGATCCCGAAACCGTTACGCCGCCGAGGTTCATCGTGGTCTGCGCTGTGTACGGACCGGTGCTGCCTGCGGCTGTCCCGCCCCCGCCGGGGGTTTCGGTCGCTTCGGGTGTGGCTTCAGACGCGGGCGCAGCAATCGTAATCGGGTCTGGCAGTAAGCTCACCGGCAGCGCGGCGACCTGTGCGGCATCATACGGCTGTGGGGGTGTCGGCGCGCCGGACGCGCGCAGGCTGGAGTCCAGTGGAATGGTTGTGAACATCCCGGCGGGCACATCCACCGAAACACCCTGCGTCGTGATCTGTCCCGCGCCCTCGACGACGCTGACCGTCATATTGTCGCTCGCCTGCGCCTGCAGGTAAGCCGTCGAGCCGAGCTGAATCGCCACGTCGTTGGCGCGCAGATCGACTTTGGCGACGCCCTTCGGCGTCTGGATGAGAATCCCGTCCTGCGGCGCTTCCTGGCAGCCAATCTGCGCGATTCCGCTGCTGAAGTAGAAAGCCTGCATCGGGGTGTACTGCATCTCCGCCTGGGCAGCGCCAACCACCCTCAGGCTGCCGATATCGCCGGATACCGTGACGACATCGGCGAACACCCAGCCAGGCGTATCGCTGTCGGGAAGCTGAATTTGCAGCCAGGTTCCATCTTCGTTGCGACCGTTCGCGGTTGCCGTTTCACCTGCCGCGAACGTGCCGATAATCGCGCCGCTGGTCGAAGGCGTGCTGCGGATATTGACGCGACTCGCCGCCGAAACCGCTATTGTGGGCTGACCAGCGCCCGGCGCGGAGGCATTGGTAATTTCCACGTCGCCAAAGACGAGGAACGTCACGTTCTGACCGGGCAGGCTGTCGGGCAGGCTCGCCTGCAGCTTCATGAGCGCGATTCCCCAGGTGTTGTTGACGGCATCAAACGGGCTGAGGCGCAGCGTGTCAAGGTCGGCGACGCTGGCTAAATCGCCCTGCTGTGTGAAGCTGAAATCCTGAACGCCCTCGCGGGGGGGTGCCTGCAGCGAAACGTAGCCGTAGCAGGCCTGGTTGCGCCCGGTCGCCTCGCAAGACTGACCGACCGTATCCAGCGCGTTCTGAACGGTCGCGCCGCAGACGGCGCTCTGAGCAACAACGGCTGTAAAACTCAACGGAATCAGGAGACAGGGAATACTTCGGCGGAGAGTCAAACCATGAATCTTCACAGCAGGCTCCTCAAGTAACCCAATGGAATCGCCGCCCACTAAAGGGCGTAATAAGCTTCCCCTTTTAGTCGCCAAAACAAGAAAAAAGAGGGTGTCCCTCGCAGGAGTCTCCCTCTTAATTGTCTCGTCTCGCCGCTCTCGCGCTCTGGAGGAACTCCCAGGGAACGGCTGACGTGAAGCCGGTTCTGCTCACGCGCCCAGCACGAGCCGCACCATCTCCGGCGTGATGTAGGCTTCGATCAGCGCGGCGACGATCAGCCCCGGCGCGATCAGCCCCAACCCGATGCGAATCGCGTCGCTCAGCGCCAGCGTCCACGCCTGCCCGACGGTCGAGCCGCGCGGCGGTCGCGTGACGACCGCCCCCAGATGCAGCGCCGCCGCCGTCGCCAGCACAATCACCGGGATTTCGACGATACCGTGCGTCAGGAGCGCCGGGATCATGAACGTGGGGTCGTAGCCCGCCATCACGATCTGGCTGAAGATGTAGCCGATGACGACGTATACCGCCGGCGTCAGGATCAGCGCGCCCGCGCCGAAGCTGAACATGGCGACGATGGTCGCGGCGATCAGGATTCGCCCGTTCTGCCACGCAATCGCCAGCGCCGGGGTCGAGCCGAAGACGATGCCCGTGTAGCTGTCGATCTGCCCGGCGATCAGGCGCTGCGGCAGATGCCCCGGCAGGTGAAGCTGCCACTGGGGAAGCTGCCCAATCACGTATCCGCCGACCAGCGCGATCACGAAGACGAGAATCGTCACCGGAATCGCCAACCTCAGGCGGCGCACGCTGGCGAAAACGCCGCGTCGATACCAGTCCGCCAGATTACGGGCGCGCGTGCCGCGTTCGTCAACCGCGCGCACGCCGTTGATGATGCTGCTCGCCGTCGCCTTCAGGTTGAGCTTATCGAGGGTGCGCCCCAGCAGTTCTTCGCGGTTGAACAGGCTGTTGCCGACGCGCAGCAGCAGGATCACGACGATCAGCATCCCGGCGATGATCGCCCACAGCGAGCCGATGCCGTCGGGCGACTCGGCGTCGGGGGCGAGGAACATGATCGCACTTTCCGCCTGGATCAGAATCGTCATCGGGATGATGATGAAGCTGGCGAGCAGGTTGGCGGCGCGCGTGCTGGTCGTCTGGCTACTGACGACGACCGCGCCGGTGACCATCGCCAGCGCCTGAACCGTCGTCAGCAGAATGATCTGGATCACCAGCACGGCGTGCGGACGCCACGTCAGTTCGCCAAAGATCAGAAACACCAGATAGACGATCATGCCGCCGTAGCTCGACAGCAGCGGCGGCAGCATCGCCGCCAGCGTCTTGCCGATATACAGTTCGGTGTTGGTCAGCGGCGTGCTGAGCAGCGGCTCCAGGCTGCGCCGCTCTTTCTCGCCGACGAACGTTTCGAGCGCGATCACCAGCGAAATCGAAATCGGGAAGAAGCCGACGATCATCAGCAGGAACGGCACGGTGCGCGTGCCGATCACCGCCGCGCCGTAGCCTTCAACAAAGGTGGCGAACTGCCCGGCGACGAACTGCGCCAGCCCCGGAAACAGGAAGGTCAGCACGACGATGGGACCGATGATGCGCCAGTCGCGGAAGCTGTCGCGCACTTCGCGAATGGTGATGATCAGCGCATTGCTGAGCGTCCTTCGGATGCCGCCGGCTTCGGATTCGCCCGGCACAGGGTCGAATGATCTAGCGGAGGTGCTCAATCGACGTGCCTCCTTCGTGCTCATCTTCTTTCACAACCTGCAGGTAGATGGCTTCCAGCGTCTGCGAGACCGGCGCGAGCGTGACGATCTCGACGCCCAGCCCTATCACCCGCTGGATCAGCGCCGGATTGGTGGCATCCGGGTCGGCAACACGATAGCGCAGC
>JADLHH010000546.1 GCA_020848855.1 Anaerolineae bacterium
CGCCGCGAGTGGCTGCTGGACGCCCTGCTGGTCGCGGGCGTGCCGGTGGTGTTCATCGGCATCGCGCAGGTGGAAGTGGCGCTGACCAGCGGGCAGCCGATCCCCCGCCCGGTCGGGACGCTCGGCAACCCCAACGCGCTGGCAGCGTTCCTCATCCTGCTGATCCCGCTCACCGCCGGGCGCTTTATGGCGGCGCGGTCGCCGCTGGCACGGGTGACGTTCGCGCTGTACTGCCTCGGCACGCTGGTGCTCACGGCGCTGACGTATTCGCGCGGCGGCTGGTTCGGCGCGGGGGTGGCGGCGGCGACGTGGATCGCGCTGCGCTTCCCGGTGCGCGCATGGTGGTCGACGCGCAGCCGCGCCGTGCGTATGGGCTTGATCACCGCCGGCGCGGTCATGGCGATTGCCGGTGGCGTGTTCCTCGTGCAGTCGTTCGGCGTATCCGGTCGCCAGCTTGACCTGCGCACCTGGATATACGAAACCGGGCTGCAGCTATTCAGCGAGCGCCCGCTGACCGGACACGGTTTGTTCACTTTCGGCGCGGGGCTGGCTCGACTCAACTCGCTGCCGCCGTTCGAGCCACACAGTCACGGGCACGACATCGTGCTGCACGTCGCCGCCGAGATGGGAATCGTCGGGGTGGCAGCGCTGGCGCTCACAATCTGGCAGATCGTCCGCGCCATCCGCCGACCGAACGACGCCACGACCATTGCGTGCGCCGCCGCGCTGGCGGGCGTCGCCGCACACCAACTCGTCGATCTCCCCGCCATGATGCCGGCAATCGCGCTTGCCAACCTGATCGTGCTGGCGGTGGCAGCGCCGCCCGGCAAGCCAATTCGGAGCGTCCGCTGGCAGCCGCTGGTCATCGCGGCGGGCGGCATTGTACTGACCGGGTTCGGCTTGTGGAACGCGATCCAATACAGCGCGTACGTCGGCACACTGCGCGAAGGTCTCGCCAGCGGCGACTACCGCGCCACCGCCGAGCGCCTGCAGAGCATCGCCAACGGCGACCCGGAGTATCCGGTTTACTGGCAGGAACAGGGGATGCTGCTCGGCTGGGCAGCGTCCGAAGGGGACGCGGACGCCGCGCGTGTTGCCATTGACCGTTTCCAGCGCTACACGGCGCTCGCGCCAGATTACACCAGCGGCTGGGCGAACCTCGCCGCGCTGCACGCGAGTGTCGGGGAAACCGAGCCGGCGCTGGCTGCCATGCGTGTCGCAGTCGGACTCGCGCCGCAGAGCTGGTCGCTGGCGTACCGGTTTGCCGCCCTGACCGAAGCCAACGGCGACGCCGAAACTGCCACCCAGCTTTACACCAACCTGATCACCATCAAGCCGGACATCACGCTGCTGCCGGACTGGAGCAACTCCCCGCTGCGGCGGTCGCTGCCGGTGGCGGAAAGCGAACTATCCACCACCGCGCAGACACTGCTGCTGCTCGAACGCGGCGAGACGGAAGCGGCGCGCCAGTTTTGGCACGATTCGGGCGCGGACGCGGGCATCTACAGCAACAGTCACGTCGTCAATCTGCTGATCGCGCTCGTCGACGGCGACGCCGCGCGCGCGCAGGCGGAGTACCGGGCGGCGCGGGTGGCGATCACCGAGCAGAACGCCCGCGTATGGACATTCACCGGCGCGGCATTCCTCACACCGAGCGCCTTCGATCAGCAGATCGAAGCGGCGCGCGCCGAGGTAACCGGCTCGCTGCTCCAAGCCGACTGGGAACTCGGCGTGAACATCAACTATATTAAGTTCCTCAGCCTCGCCATGCCGCGCCAGTTTTTGCCGCAGGTCGGCTATACCGAAGTCGATCCGATCATCCTGCGCCTGCTCGCTTCGCCGGACGCGCTGGCGGGGCTGCGCGCGGCGACCGGGGTATAATGACGAAATGCGCTAGCCCTATCGGTCTGGCGAGTCCAGACCTGTGAGGTCACGTTGAATGGCGTTGAAGCTGCTGGTGCTGACCGATGAAATCTACCCGGACGCTTACGGCGGCATTGGCAAAAGTCTGTACAACGAAGCGACAGCGCTGGTTCGGCGCGGGCACGCGGTGACCGTGCTCGTCCGGGGGGTCGACCCGACCCTGCCGCCAATCGAGACGATTGCCGGGATCGAGATTCGGCGCATTCCCGGTCCGGCGCGCACGTCCAGACTATACTACCTGTACCCACTCGTGATGGTTTTCAACGTGATCCGCCAGCTACGCGCGCTGCGCGGCTCGTTCGACCTCGTGCTCGTCTACAATTCGATCTTTCTGGTCGCCGCGCGTCTATCGGGATTCACGGCACATGTCCCAAGCGTCGTGGTATTCTACTCATCCATCGGGCAGGAGATACAACTGAACGCAAGTCGCCGTAAATACGGCGCGCTCACCCCGCTGGCGCGGCTGGCAGCGGCGATGCTGGGTGTTGTCGAACGGTGGGAGTTCAGACGCGCGCGGACAATTCTGACTCGCAGCCATTTCTCGTACGACACCCTGCGCAAGTGGTCGCCGGGCGCGCCGATTTCCGAGCGCGTCATCCCCATCGGCTTGGATACAACCCAGTATCAGCCGTCGGATCAGGCGCAGGCGCGCGCCCGCCTCGGTTTGCCCGACGACCGCCCGATCCTGATCACGACGCGGCGGCTGGTGGCGCGTATGGGGCTGGAAAACCTGATTCGCGCGATGGCGCTGCTGCGCGATCAGGGCATCGCCGCGCTGCTGCTGATCGCCGGGCGGGGCTACCTGCAGCCCGCTCTCGAAGCGCTCACCGCCGAGCTTGATCTGGAAGCGCATGTACGGCTGCTCGGCTTCGTGCCGGAGGAGCAGCTACCGGTCTATCTGGCGGCGGCGGATTTGTTCGTGCTGCCGACCGAAGCGCTCGAAGGCTTTGGGCTAGCCACCATCGAGGCGCTGGCGGTCGGGCTGCCGGTCGTGGGCACGCCCGTCGGCGCGACGCCGGAAATTCTGGAGCCAATCGACCCCGCGCTGGTCGCACAGTCGGCAGCGCCGGACGCACTCGCAGCGTGCATCGCCCGGTGGCTGGCAGACGACGCAGGGCGAACGGCGCTCCGCCGACGCTGCCGGGATGCCGTCGAAACGCACTACCGGGATGATCTGGTCGCCGAACAACTGGAGCAGCTATTCGCGCGCTGCCTGAGCAGCCGACAGGGCAAGCCATCATGAAACCGGCAGCACCTGAGCCGCTGGTCACCGTCATTATGCCGATCCGCAACGAGGAAGCGTTCATCGCGCGCAGCCTCGGCGCGGTGCTGCAGCAGGACTACCCCGCCGAGCGGATTGAAGTGCTGATCGCCGACGGCATGAGCGACGACGACACGCTGGCGGTGATCCGGTCGCTGCCTGGCGCGGAACGTGTGCGCGTGATCGCCAACCCGGATCGCCTGCAAGCGCCGGGGATGAACCGGGCGATTCAGGAAGCGCGAGGTGAGATCATCATCCGCGTGGACGGACACACCGTGATCGCGCCGGATTACGTGCGCCAGTGTGTGCGGGCGCTGACCGAGACGGGCGCCGATAACGTCGGCGGGGCGATGGACCCGGTGGGCGTGACGCCAATGGGCAAAGCGATCGCCGCCGCCGGGAAATCGCCGTTCGCCGTGCCGACCGCGTTTCACGTCAGCCAGACGGCGCAGTTCACCGACACCGTGTACATGGGCGCGTGGCGGCGCGACGTATTCGAGCGCGTCGGGCTGTATGACGAGACGTTCAAAATCAACGAGGACTACGAACTGAACTACCGCATCCGCAAAGCGGGCGGCAAAATCTACTTCACGCCGGATATCCGCTCGCAGTATTTCGGGCGGCAGACGCTCGACGCGCTGGCGCGCCAGTATTTCCGCTATGGTGTGGGCAAAACGCGGACGCTGCGGGCGCACCCGGCTTCGATCAAGCCGCGCCAACTGGTCGCGCCGTTGTTCGTGCTGGGCTTAGTCGCAGGCGCGCTGCTCAGCCTGCTGAGTCCGGTGTTCACGCTGCTGTGGCTGGCGGGCATCGCGCTGTACGGCGTCGTCAACGCGGTATTTTCGCTGCGCGCCGCGCCCCCCGGCGAGCCGGGCACGCTGCTGCGCATCCCG
>JADLHH010000547.1 GCA_020848855.1 Anaerolineae bacterium
CGTCGGCGTCAGGTTGACATCTTCGCGGATCGGTTCGACGATGACATTCATCGTCGTGGGCGGGTGCAGCCGTTTGATGATTTCGTGCAGCCGGTCTTCCAGCGAATGTGCCTGATGCTCGCGCGCCCGCAGGTTCTGGATGTAGCTGCGAATGTCGGTGATCACGGAGTCGAGGTCGTTGATCGCCTGTGACAGATCGTTCGGCTTGAGCGCGTCCGACGTGCGCGCCAGTTCCAGATACATGCCGATGGCGTACAGCGACTGGATCACGCCGTCGTGCAGTTCCATGCTGATACGCTCGCGTTCTTCGAGCAGGGCGACCCGCCGCTGCTGGTCGCGCAGTTCGACCCCGGCGATGGCGAGCGCGGCATACCCGGCGATGGTTTCGATCAGCCATTGATCCTGCTCGCTGAACGGCTCACCGTCGATGCGGTCAGTCAGGTACAGCATTCCAAACAGATGATCGCCGACCAGAATCGGCACACCGAGGAAGCGCTCCATGTCCGGGTGATTGGGCGGGAAGCCGACCGAGCGCGGGTCTGCCTGAATGTTCTCCAGCCGAATCGGCTGGCGCTCCTCCATGATCGCGCCGAGCAAGCCGCGCCCCTGCGGCAGATGCCCGATCATGTTCGCCGCTTCCGCTTCCATCCCGGCGAATTCGAAATATTCCAGCCCGCCGCGACCGTCCGGGATGCCCAGGGCGGCATACCGCGCCGCGACCAGTTCGCGCGCCGCGTCGGCGAGGCGTTCCAGCACTTCGCCGAGCGTGTCTGCCCCGGCAGCGTAGATGACGCTGGAAGCAATTGTCTTGAGCCGTGACAGGATCAACGGCATGTCATTTGGAGAATATTCGTCACTAATGCGCATGGTCGTAAATGTGATATGCTTGTATGCTACTAATTGTACCGATTCGAATCTAATCAGGCGAGCCGCTATGTCGAAAATCGTTCGGATTCTGATTGCCGATGATCATGCCGTGGTACGCGCCGGGCTGCGCGCGCTGCTGGAACGCCAGGGGCATTTCCGCGTCGTCGCCGAAGCTGGCACGGGAGAGGAAGCTGTCGCCAAGGCACAGGAACATCATCCCGACGTTGCCGTGCTGGATATTCGAATGCCCGGCTTGTCCGGCATCGAAGCGTGCCGCCGCATCGTCGAAAACGTCGAAGGCTGCCGCGTGATCATGCTGACTTCGTATGCCGAAGATGAGCTGCTGTTCGCGGCGGTGCAAGCCGGGGCGTCGGGTTACATCCTCAAGCGCATCGGCGACAACGAACTGGTTCAGGCGGTTGAGCGGGTGAGCCGAGGCGAGGGGATGCTCGATCCGGCGATGACTTCGGCGGTGTTTGCCGAAATGCGCAAGGCGAATCAGGCGCAGCAGGCGGCTGCCTTCTCGGACTTGACGACGCAGGAGATGGCAGTGCTGGCGCTGGTCGCCGAAGGGCTGACCAACCGGCAGATCGCCGTCAAGCTGTATCTGGGCGAGGGGACGGTGCGCAATTACGTCAGCAGTATTCTGGCGAAGATCGGCGTTTCGAACCGCGCCGAAGCCGCCGCCTACGCCGTCAAGCACAACATCAACGAACTGGTGCCGCCCGCCAGCCTCGACAAGGGCGGCAGCGACCGTTAACCACACCGTCCCAAAAAGCGACGGGGGATGAGCTATTCTTCATCCCCCGTTTCTTTATAGCGCAGCGGCAGTGATGCGTTTGCCGGCGCGCGTGCAGTCGAATGAATCTCCTCAACGCCCACTTATTCGGGTGTTGGCTCCGCTGCTTTCACTTCCGATGACTTCTTGACCTCGTCGTATACCTTTGCCGGGATAACGAACACCGGGCAGCAGCTCGCCGCCAGCACCTTCTGGGTGACGCTGCCGAACAGCCAGCGGCTTAAGCCGGAGCGCCCGTGTGTCGACATGACGATCGCGTCGACATGCAGCTTTTCGGCAGTCTCGACGATCACCGTTGCTGGGTCACCCGCTTCGACAATGCTGGTGACATGGTAGGGGTATTGCGCCTCAATATCATCCGCCAGCCGTTTCAAATAGTCCTGAGCGCGCCCGACGGTTTCATTAAAAGTCAATTCGTAATTTTTGACTTGAGGCGTAACCGTCACCGGGTAGAAATCGTAAATCGGCACGTCTGGCTGCTGGAGCACGGTCACCAGAACGAGTTCGCCGCTTCCACCGAGGACTTTCAGCGCGTAATCGAGGGCAGTTTGGGCTAGGCGAGATCCATCGAGAGGAACTACGATATGGTTTAACATCTTCCGTCCTCCTTGGTCTTCCGAGCTATTCATATCGTGCTTGAAGGCGCAAAAACGGCGTAGTGTCAAACATCGTCTGGATACCGCGATATTTGACACTATTGCATTGTGAATGATTGCACTAATCTCAAAGTGACAATGCTTGCCGCAAAATGAGGATTCTCGATGAACCGCGCCATGTGCAGGATTACGGCTGAAGAAGCCGGGCAGAAAATAGTTTCCGGGCAGCGCATCTTTATCACCGGGAACTGCTCGACCCCGATCCCGTTCGTGGAAGCGCTGGTTGCGCGTTACCGCGAGCTTGAAAATATCGAAGTCGTGCAGGTGCTGAGCATCGGGATGCCGGAATACATCACGCCAGAGATGTCCGAGCACATCCGTGTGAACAACCTGTTTATCAGCGCCAACATGCGCAACGCCGTCAACGCCGGCACGGCGGATTTCACGCCGATCTTCCTCCACGAAATCCCGCATCTGTTCCGCCGGGGGCATCTGACACCGGATATTGCCGTGATCCACGTCAGCCCGCCGGACGAGCACGGCTACTGCTCGTATGGCACGGAAGTGGGCGTGACCAAGAGCGCGGCGGAATCCGCCAGGATCGTCATCGCGCAGATCAACCCGTACATGCCGCGCACGCTCGGCGACAGCTTCATCCACATGAGCAAGATCGACTACTGCATCGAGGTCGATTACGAACTGCCGGAAGTCAGACCGCTGCCGCCGTCCGCCGTGCAGGATCAGGTGGCGGCGCACATCGCCGGGTTGATCCCGGACGGTGCGACGCTGCAAACCGGCATCGGCGGCATCCCGGACGCCGTGCTGCGCTGCCTGACCGATCACCGCGACCTCGGCATCCACACCGAACTGTTTTCCGACGGCGTGATGGAGATGATTGAGGCGGGCGTGATCACCAACGCCGCCAAGTCGATCCACACTGGCAAGGTGGTCGCCGGGTTTGCCATCGGCTCGCGCGACCTATTCCGTTATATTCACGATAACCCGGTGATCGAGCTGCATCCGACCGAATACGTCAACGACCCGTTCATCATCGCCCGCAACGACCGCATGGTGTCGATCAACTCGGCGCTGGAAATTGACCTGACCGGGCAGGTGTGCGCCGACAGCATCGGCACGCATTTCTATTCGGGCGTGGGCGGGCAGGTCGATTTCGTGCGCGGCGCGGCGCACAGCAAGGATGGTAAATCGATCATCGCGCTGCCCAGCACAGCGAAAGATGGCGCGCTCAGCCGCATCGTGCCGACGCTCAAGCCCGGCGCGGGGGTGACCACCTCGCGCAACGACGTGCATATCATCGCTACCGAGTTTGGCACGGCGGATCTGTTCGGCAAGACGATTGCCCAGCGGGCGCAGGCGCTGATCAACATTGCGCACCCCGATTTCCGTGAGGAACTGGCGGC
>JADLHH010000548.1 GCA_020848855.1 Anaerolineae bacterium
CCGGTCACGACGACTCCGGCGGCAGCGACACCCGCCCCGAAAGCATCCGAATCGCAGTCGGACGCCGGCGCGTCGGCGGGCAGCGGCGCATGATCGCCACCACTGCGCCGGCGCTGTCTTCATCAATCATTTACAAATCATCAATCCTAAACGGCGAGCGCCGGGCAAAACGGCGTTATGCTAAGTTCATCATCGTATGGGTGGAAAATCCGCCATGCCAATCCAAGTAAGCTGGGGCAACGAGCAGAAAAGCTACACGCTTTTTCGATTCGAAAACAAATGGACGTGGGATGAATATCATCGCGCGATCTACGAAGGGACTGAACTCACGCGAGGCTGCGGCTATACCGCCAACGTGCTGGTGGACATGACAGACTGTCACCTGTTCCCGCAGAACCTGCTTTCCAACATCCGAAGCTCGGTGATGCAGCACGCCCACGAGACCGATCTGGTTGTGGTGGTCACCACGTCGCGGTTTGTCGAAATGCTGCTGCACACGCTGGGAAAAGTCACCGGCAAGCAGTGGCTGCACCTGCGGCTCGCGCGGTCGCGGGAAGAAGGCGAGCGAATCCTGGCGGAATACGAGCGCCAGAACCCGATCACCCCGCCTGCGCCAGCCGCTGGTTCAATATCCGCGACCGTGCCTGCTGCACCGACTTCGCTTCCTGAATGACGAACCCGCGCAGCAGCCCCGGCATCCGCGCAGTGACCGTCTCGTGAAGCCAGGTTCCACCGTCCCCCGGCTGTAAAACGAACACAAACCGGATTTTCACCGACAACGGGCTGTCCACGTCCGAGACAAGCTGCTTGTCCGGCTGTGTCAGCGTGGTCGTCACGCGAATGCGGTTGTCATAGCGGATGAAGCCGAGGAACGTGAAACGCTCGACCGACAGGTAGCTGACGACGGCACACCCCTGCGCGTCGGTGCTGTGACGAACGTCATCGACGGCGATGACCAGCGGCGACAAGCCCACGTAGCTGGCGGGGTCGGCGAGGTGCGCGTAAACCCGTTCGGGTGGCGCGGCGACAAAATAGCGGTGTTCGAACGTTTCGGCTGCCATAGCATCCGTCTACCCAAAAATAAGGGCGCGCCGACGATGGCGCGCCCTGGTAATCACGCTAACCTGCCAGTGTTGGCTCTAGCTGCATCCCCATCGGCGTCGGACCGGGGGTGGAGTTGAGCGAGGCGAGGTCTTCCGGCGAAAACAGTTCGCCCGTCGGCTGCGCCGGCTGCGTTGGCGACGACGGGTTCACGCTGCCCGCCGGCTTGATCAGCAGTTCCTGCCCGACGACGATGTAGCGCGCGCTGCGCAGCCCGTTGAGTTCGGTGATGGTGTCAATCGGCACGCCGTAAGCGGTCGAGATGCCGGTCATGGTGTCGCCCGGCTGGACGATATGGACAATCGAGCCGTCGGGGCGCGGCGGCTGCACGGCAGCGACGAACGCGGTCGCCACCGGACGCGGCGTCGGTGGGACGCCCGGCTGCCCCGGCGCAGAGCCGCCCGCGCCGCCGGTGGACAGCGAGGCGTCGTCGAACCACACGCGGTTGAGGTCGGCGGGCCATGCCTGCGTCACGTACACGAACATCGTCACCGTGCCGCCCGCCGAGGTAGCGGTGACAACCGCCTGCCCCCAGCTATCGTGCGGCATGATATTGCCCGACCAGACAATCGACGGGCTGTTGGGGTCGGTGCCGCCGTTCGGGTCGATGCCGACGCGCACGAACGCCCCGGATTCGACCGCCGAGCCGCAGTTATCGGCGTTCGGCGCGATATTGCAGGTCTTGAGGCGGGCAAACACGCTGCCGGTCAGGTTGGTATTCGGCGCAACGCTCACCTGCTGGTAGACCGCCGCCGTGAACGTCGCGTAACTGCCGTCGAGGTTCAGCGAAGCGCTGCCGGAACGCTTCTCCGGCTCGGTGTTGTGTGGGAACGCCGTCACGACATCGGCGCGGTTCTGCCAGTCGTAGTTGCGCGGACCATCCGCCAGCCAGAGATTCCAGGCGCTCGGCGTATTCAGAGTCGCGCGCCCCCGGTTGACGTAGGGACCTTCAAAGCCGGGGTCCTGCAGCAGCTCGCCCTGCGCGCTCACTTGCAGCATGAGCGGCGCGAGCACGAGCACCAGTCCCAGCCCAATCCACCATCGTTTCAACAGGTTCATAGATAACGCTCCGATCACCGCCGCACAATGCCCATATGTTATACCGCGAACCCCCGGTTTGGAAGCAGCGAGTCTAACATACCGTGTTTCAGGCGTCGATTCCCAAATTCAAACCGAAAAAGTACGAACATCTTACCGATAGCGAGAATCTTTTTTGGCACAACGCGCGTCAAATTAATTATACGGACACTGAGGAGCAAAATCATGAAACGCAGGATCATCCTACTGGTCACCATCATCTCGCTGCTGGCGGCGACGTTCGCCCCGGCGCAGGCGTCGGGCAACTGCATCCAGTATCACGTCGTGCAGCGCGGGCAGTGGCTGTCGCAGATCGCCCGCCTTTACGGGACGAGCTGGCAAACGCTGGCGAGCATCAACGGCATCACCAACCCGAACCGCATCTACACCGGGCAGGCACTGTGCGTCGTGGTGAGCAACCCGCCGCCGCAGAGCACCTACGTCGTCCAGCGCGGCGACTGGCTGTCGCGGATTGCCAACCGCTTCGGCGTGAGCCTGTGGTCGCTGATTCAGGCGAACAACCTCTACAACCCGAACCTGATCTATCCGGGTCAGGTGCTGGTCATCCCGGTGTAAGTAATGGGGACAGCAGCGGGGCGCGGCAGACCAATGGGGGGATTGCGCCGCGCCCCTTCTGTCAATGACGAATTACTGGAAACTCTCGTAGGCGGCAAGCCCGATCAACCCTAACGCGGTGTCGATCTGGATGGCGCGCCGCCATTCGGCGATGCCGTCGCCCTGCACCGCCCGGTGATCCCACGTCGTCAGCGTGGTGACGGCGACGTGCGAGTCGTCGCTGACGTAAATAATGCCGCTGTCGTTGCGCACGCCGCTGAACGAGCCGGTCTTGTGGGCGATGCGCGTGCCCGGCGGCAGGAAACGCGGCAGCCGGTCGTTCAACTGCTGCCGCAGCAGAATGTCGAGCATCCCGGCGCAGGCGTCGGGCGTCAGAAGCTCCGCTTTGAAGATCATCTCCACCAGCCGTGTCAGTTCGCGCGGCGTGCCGACGTTGTTATCCGCCCCTAAGCTGTAGGCGAACCCGTCGCGCCGGACGCCGTGCGCGGCTTCCCATTTCGCCAGCTCAAACCGATCCTGATCCGGGTTGGCGCTCGGCAGCATGTCGGTGAAAATCTCGGTCAGCGTGTGCGCGACGTGCGTCTTTTCCAGCCCCAGACTGTGGATCGTCCGGTCGATCTTCTCGATACCCAGGTAGGTCATCAGAATGTCGGTCGCCGTGTTGTCGCTGACGATGATCATCAGGGTGAGCAAGTCTTTGACAGTCAGGTTCAGGTCGTCGTCAAACTGCGTGAGAATCCCGCTGCCCAGCGCCTTATGCTCGTGAGTCAGCATCCAGCGGTCGGAG
>JADLHH010000549.1 GCA_020848855.1 Anaerolineae bacterium
GGGGTTATAGACCTGCTCAATCGTAATGCCGGGGTTCGCCGCCTGGAATGCGTCGATCATCGCCAGAAGCGCGTCGCCTTCGGCATCCTGCTTGGCGTGCCAGAGGACGAGATTGACGGTATCCTGCGCGTTTACGCTCAGCATGGGCGCAACCATCAGCGCCAGGAGCGCCATTACTAAGAGAACTTTCCGACTCACGATCTTCATGCCAAATCTCCTTAAGGGTGGTGGGGAACTTGCCAACGTTCGTTAACAACAGAAACGTCTTCACACTACAGAGTGCTCTGTAGTAGCAAAGACATCATACTCAATTTCAGAATTTCTTCAAGGAAGTTTAGATACCTTAAACAAGGATCAGTGAATCGAGGAGGAATCCGCGCTGCGCAGGTCATCTGCCCACGCGCCGCGCACGCTGACAATATGCAGCCCCATCAGCCAGTCCATGACGTAACTGTACAGGTGCTCGGCGAGCGTCATTTCGACGTAAAGCTGCGCCGCGTTGGACAGCGCATCCTGCAGAAGCTGGCGGAGCATGGGGCGAATCTCCGGCTGCTGGTCGCCGATGAAGCGAAGCGCCTCATCGAGATTCAGCCGGTGATATTCCAGCGGGTCGGACGGGAAGAACGGACTCACGTCGAACCCGTACTGGTGCTGAAGTGTACGCCGGAAGTGGTCGCGGGCGTCGAAGTGCCGCTGACGCAGTGCCAGCAGGCGCTGATGTACGTCCTCGGCAATTTGACTGAGGAGTTCGAGCGGCGGCGGCTCCTGAGCGACCTGCTGCTCCAAAAACCGTTCGAGATATTCCGGCTTGCTTTCGGCGAGACTGCGGTCGAACAGATCGAGCGCTTCGAGGCGCAGCGTCTGAAAGGTCGCGAGCGAAAACAGCCCCATCTCGTCGGGATCAGGCTGGATCACGACTTTTCTGGACATAGCCGCCTCAAATAGTCCCAGGTGTAGATGCCGGTGTGATGCCCGTCATCCCAGATGGGCTGCAGGGCATAGTTACCGACCATCTCGATTGACTCGACCTTATACGAACGGGCTGGGGTCAGCGTCAGGAGACTATCCGGGTCGAACTCGCGTCCCATTCGTTCATGACCGCCCCGGCATTCGACGCACGGGCAGGCTTCGCGCAGTTCCGGCAGCGGGTACTGACAGGTCACATCATCATTCCAGACGATCTCCAGGTAGCCCTCGGTCTTATTCAGCGTTATTGCTTTGGGTTTTAGCCCTTGAGCCATCCCTTGTGATCTTTCCGGTAGACGACTGATCATTAACTGTCATTTTATCATGTGACCCGTGCTCACTGGCTTAAGCTTGCCGTTCGCAGATGAGCGTTTTGTGGGAAAAACAGGTTAGGACTTTCCGCCCATTGCCCGACGAAATCACAACGATTGCCGGCGATTCCGGCAGCCGCGCCAGAGCCAGCATACCGGCAGCGCCAACCCTGCGCCTTCCCTCCCCTGCCTTGCATCTCAAGTCACCTCTGCTACAATCGGTACTCGATGTCACGTTGGGCATCCTGCGGGTCATCCCTGATTTTGGAGAGAAGTATGCGATTTCGTGCGCTGATTGCTTTGCTTGTGGTGTTGTTCGCTGGGTGCCAGGGACCACCACCGACTATCGTCTATATCGTCATCACGGCGACCGCGCCGACGACAGCAACCGCCGATGATGCGCTAACCCCCGAACCGTCGCTGACCCATACGGAAGCCGCCGTTGTTCCGACGGCGACGCTCGTGCCGCCGTCGCCAACAACCGTCGTTCAGGCGGCAACCACAGCACCCGGCGCCGCCACAGCGACACCCGCGCCGACGCAAGCCACGCCCACCCCGCTGCCTACCAATTTCCCAACCCCAACGTTTGCCCAGGTGCAGGTTGCCGAGCAGTTGTTCGAGCACGGGCGCATGTTCTGGGTCGGACCGATCGGGCAAATCTGGGTACTCAAGATCACCGGCGAAGGTCACGGCACGTGGGAAATCTACGAGGATACGTTCGTTGAAGGCGAGCCGGAGACCGATCCGAGCCTCGTGCCGCCGGAAGGGCGCTACCAGCCGGAGCGCGGCTTCGGCAAGCTGTGGCGCGAATCTGGCAATCTGCGCCAGGAACTCGGCTGGGGCGTGACGCCGGAATTCGGGTATGTCAGCAATTACGAATATCACCCCGGCGGCTATGTCGACGCGAACGGACAGTACGTCGAGGGGCTGGGCTATCACATTCTTTACAGCCTCGGCGGCGAATTGTTCCGCTTCAACGAAACTGATGGGACGTGGCAACTCGGCACCAACTAGAAAGCTGAGCGATGACGCGCTGGCAGCTCACACCTGACGATCCGTTTGCTCCGCAGCTCGCCGCCGACGCGCGGCTGAGCGCGACCGATTATCTGGACGATCAGGTGTGGGAGCTGGCGCTCGGCACACCGGGCAACCCGGCGCTGGCGCTCCAGACCAACTACGGCGGGCGCGTCGGGCTGGCAAGCCTCGTCCCGCTTTGGCGCGTCGATAACCGCCCGGTCTACGAATACCAGGCATACGCCAGCCCGCCCGTGATCACCGCGTTCGCCCCCGGCTACGCCCAGGCGACCGCCCGGATCACGCCGAAACTGGCGCTGCGGGCTGAATTCTGGGTGATCGAATCGCACGTCGTCGGCGCTCGGCTGACGGTCAAAAACAGCGGCGCGGCGCTCGAACTGGGCTTCGACCTGATCGCGTTCGCGGCGGCGCAGGGTAAAGAACTCAAGTTTCAGACGGTGACGCTGCCGCCCGGCAATGGACACGCGCTGATCCCCGGCAAAGTTGGCAACCTCACGCCGGCAATCGTGCTGGAAAACGGCAAAAGCAGCAGCCCTAACACGCTGAGCGCCAGCCTGAAAATTCCGGCGAACGGGCAAGTCATCGTGCGATGGGTACACGCCGGGCTGACGACAGCCAACGCTTCGGTAGACCTGGCGCTCCAGCGGCTGTGGCAAAGCTGGAACGCGCCGCTCCGCCGGATCAATAAGGCGGCACAGGCGATCCCGGATATCGAGACCGGCGACGAGGCAACTGACGCCACCATCGCGTTCGCTTACCAGCAGGCGATCCAGTCGTTCCTCAAGCCGACCGCCCGCCTGCCCTACGCCTCGTTCGTCACAACGCGGCAGCCGGGGCGCGGCTACAGCCTGCGCGGCGACGGCACGGATCATCCACGCGGGTGGAGCGGACAGAACCCAACACTGGCGTATCTATCGGCGCTGGCGCTCGCACCCATCGACGCGGAACTGGCGCAGGGGGTGGTGCGCAACTACCTCGCCGTCCAACGCAGCGACGGCTGGATCGACTGGAAGCCGGGACTCGCAGGGCAGCAGGCGAATATGCTGTGCCTGCCGATTCTGGCGCGGCTGGCGTGGGGCGTCTGGCAGTACAGCGAAGACGACGCCTTTCTAAAGGAAGTCTACCCCGGCTTGCTGCGCTTCTTCGAGCGCTGGCTCGCCTGCGATTCCGACGGCGACGGCTTCCCGGAATGGCTGACCGAAAGCCAGACCGGCTACCCGTTCATGCCCAGCTTCGCGCTCGGCTTGCCCTGGGGGCAGAACGCCGAGATCAAGTATTTCGAGACGCCCGACCTGCTGGCGTACCTGCTCTCGGAAGCGATCAGCCTGCGCGAGATTGCTTACTACCTGCGACTCGAAGCCGACGAGCAGCGGCTGAAGGCGCGGGCGGACGAGCTGGCGGCGCGGCTGGAAGGGCTGTGGAATCCCACCGAGCGACGCTACGCCTACCGCGACCGTGACACGCACCTGACGACCGGCAGCGTGAGCGTGCTTCAGGACGGGCGCGGCGACGCCGATCACATCCTGGCGCAGCAGCTCGCCCCACCGAACCGGCTGATCGTCGAGGTGACGGGCGGCACGA
>JADLHH010000550.1 GCA_020848855.1 Anaerolineae bacterium
CTCTCCCACGCAAGCGGAGAGAGGGGAAAGAACTGTTCTTGTCCCTCGCCCCACCGGTGTGGGAGAGGGACGGCTCACGAATGTGAGCAGGGTGAGGGGTTTTTCAACACCCTCTCAAACCCGCCCCAGATGAGGCAAAACGATCCCCATTATCCGAAGTTATGCGGAGTTTCAAGAGTTTTTCTGCCCGGCAAATCAACGAGTTGCGCCAAACGCCGGGTATGTCAGTCTGGCAGCGAAATCATTACGAACACATCATTCGTCATGAACAATCTCTGAACACAATACGTCAATACATCCTGTCAAACCCGGAAAACTGGTCGCCGGATGAGGAAAATCCGTCCCTCAAGCGACGGCAGGGGCAGGTCTAAGACCTGCCCCTACAACCAAATGGATTCGCGTTCACTGAGAAGGATCAATATGAAGCCGATGTCGTTTGATTTCAAAACCCGCCGCTCGATGGTGGTCGCGCGGCGCGGGATGGTCGCCACCAGCAACCCGCTGGCGTCGCAAGCCGGGCTGGCAGTCCTGCGGCGCGGCGGCAACGCGGCTGACGCGGCAGTGGCGGCGGCTGCCGTCCTCAACGTGACCGAGTCGGCTTCGACTGGCATCGGCGGCGACATGTTCGCGCTATTCTTCGATGCCAAAACCCAACAGGTCACGGCGCTCAATGGCAGCGGGCGCTCCCCTGCCGCGCTGACCGCCGATTTTCTGCGCGAACAGGGCTACACCGAAATTCCGATCCTCGATCCGCACGCCGTCACCGTGCCGGGCGCGCCGGCAGGCTGGGAAGATTTGCTCAAGCGGCACGGCTCGATGCCGCTGGCGGACGTGCTGGAAGACGCCATCCACTACGCCCGCGACGGCTACCCGGTGCATCCGGTTTACGGCAGCTTCTGGGCGCGCGGGACGACCCAGCGCTTTTTGCAGAACAGCGGCGCGACGGATTACCTGCCGGGCGGCAGCGTGCCACAGGTCGGGCAGATCGTGCGGCTGCCGGGGCTGGCAAACACCCTGCAAGCCATCGCCGACGGCGGGGCGGCAGCCTTCTACACCGGTGCGGTCGCCGAAGGCATCGTCAAGGCGGTGCAGGCACGCGGCGGCGTCATGACGCTGGACGACCTCAAGAATCACCGCTCGACCTGGGAAGACCCGATCTCGACCGAATATCGCGGCATCCGCGTCTACGAGTGCCCACCGAATGGGCAGGGAATCGCGGCGCTGCAGGCGCTCAACGTCGCCGAAGCTTTCGATCTCGCATCACTGCCCTGGGATTCGCCGGAGCGTCTGCACCTGATGATCGAAGCAATGCGGCTGGCGTTCGCCGACGCCCGGCAGTACGTCGCCGACCTGGCGACCGACCCCGCGCCAATCGACTGGCTGCTGAGCGCCGGCTACGCCGCCGAGCGCCGGGCGCTGATCTCGCCGAGCATCGCCATGCAGCCGCCCAGCTTCGGCACGCCGTCCGCCGGGTCGGACACGGTCTACCTGTCGGCAGTCGATGGGCAGGGCAACGCCTGCTCGTTCATCAACAGCCTGTACACCGGCTTCGGGTCGGGGATCATGGCGGGCGATCACGGCTTCTTCCTGCAAAGCCGGGGCGCGCTGTTCACGCTCGAAGACGGACATCCCAACGTGCTCGCGCCCAACAAGCGCCCGTATCACACCATCATCCCGGCGATGGGCACGAAAGACGGCGAGTTGTGGGCGTCATTCGGCGTGATGGGCGGCTTCATGCAGCCGCAGGGGCACTTTCAGGTGCTGGTCAGCATGATCGACGATGACCTGAACCCGCAGGAGACGCTCAGCCGCCCGCGCTGGTGCCTCGAAGCCGGTACAGGCGACAGCGCGCTGGCGCTGGAAGAAGGGATTCCGGTGAGCACGATGGCGCGGCTCGCCGAGATGGGGCACCGCGTGCGCCCGGTGAGCGGGGCGGGGCGCGGCGTGTTCGGCGACGGGCAGATCATCCGGCGCGATGCCGACAGCGGCGTGCTGTTCGGCGGGAGCGACCCGCGCAAGGACGGGCAAACGGCGGCGTTTTAGGCGACCCCTGCGAGCCTGTGCATCCATATCCGGTGTATCTGAAAATTCCGACAACGAGTAAATGCAGGGGCGTTATATATAACGCCCCTACAGACATATACAGCCTTCACGGCGTCTCCAGTAAATCCGCATCATAATCGACGCCGGCGAACTCAGTTTCGGCGTGCAGGGCGGTCAGCGCGTCGGAGTCGCCTTTCAGGGTGTAGAGCAGGAAGGCGATGGCGAAGTGATCGATCAGATCGTGCGCCCGCTCCATATCCCAGACCGGGTCGCTGCACGCCTTGAACAGCCCGGCATTGACCAGCAGCGGCGAGAACTGTTCGCAGCCCACCACAAATAGATAATGCCCGCCGTTTTCCAGCGTGACTCGCGCTTTCGGTACGCGGAGCGCGTCGTAGGCGGCGCCGGCATTCCGGGCGATGTCGAGGACGGTATCGGCTGACCCCGCGATCAGCATGGTCGGAACCGGGATACTGGCGATGCCGGCATCGGTGAACACGCCGGAGGCGGGCGCCAGCGCCACGACCGCCCCGATCCGCGGATCGGTGGTGGCGGGCATCAGCGCATCCGGCGGCACATCCAGACCGCGCAGGTGAGCAATGGCAGCGGCATGTTCGCGCAGTTGGCAGCGGATGTCCTGATCAGCAGCGTCGGGCGCGCACGATTCGGCAGGCGCAGACAGGTCGAGCCGCGCGCCGCCAACCGCCAGCGCCGTGTAGCCGCCGAAGGAATGTCCGCTCACGCCGATGTGCGCCACGTCGATCAACCCGTCGAAGTCGCCGCCGTCGCTGTTGAGCGTGTCGGCATAGTTGATCAGGCGGAGCATGTCGAGCGGGCGCAGCGCCAGGCTTTCGACCATCACGGCTTCGTCAATCGTCCCGGCGAGCGCGTCAAGCGCCGTGTCGTCGGGGTGGTCAACCGCCATGACGATGAAGCCATAGGATGCCAGGCGTTCGGTGAAGAACAGGCTTTGGAAGCGCATTCCGCCGTTGCCGTGCGA
>JADLHH010000551.1 GCA_020848855.1 Anaerolineae bacterium
CGACAAGCTCCAGCGCGTATTTTATCATCACAAGGTCGGCTTGCTGCACGGGCGCATGAAGCCCGCCGAAAAAGACGCCGTCATGGAGCAGTTCCGCCAGCACGAACTCGACGTGCTGGTGACGACTTCCGTCGCCGAAGTCGGCGTGGACATTCCCAATGCCAGCATCATCGTCATCGACGGTGCGAATCGCTTCGGCTTGGCGCAGCTTCACCAGTTTCGCGGGCGCGTCGGGCGCGGCGGGCACGCTTCGTACTGTCTGCTGGTCTGCGACACGCCGTTGGAAGAAGCCCGCGAGCGCCTGCTGGCGCTGGAACAGACCAATGACGGCTTCAAGCTGGCGGAAATCGACTGGAAACTGCGCGGTCCCGGCGACCTGATAGGCACGAAGCAGAGCGGGCAAGCCGAACTCAAGCTGCTCGAACAGATGAAGCCGGAGCTGGTCGAGCTGGCGCAGCGCGAAGCCAGAACCATCTTCGAGGACGACCCGGAGCTGACCGCGCCCGAACACCGCCTGCTGAAAGAGCGCATCCACCAGCTTCAGGACGCCCGCAGCGACGTGAGCTAACATGCGGCGTGGCATGTATTTGTAGGGGCGCACCCGTGTGTGCGCCCTTGTGCTCGCCAATCGTGGACGTAGGGGCACACGGCTGTGTGCCCCCGTTTCCATCAATCGTGGATGTAGGGGCGCACCCGTGTGTGCGCCCTTGTGCCCGCCAATCGTGGATGTAGGGGCGCGCCTGTGTGTGCGCCCTTGTGCCCGCCAATCGTGGACGTAGGGGCGCACCCGTGTGTGCGCCCTTGTGCCCGCCAATCGTGGACGTAGGGGCACACGGCTGTGTGCCCCTGTATAAATTCGCCGAATGTATGTATTTTCTAACTTTCGCATCTGTGCTATAGTAAATTTGCATTGTGAACGGAGTTTTAAGTGACAGTTCGCGCGCTTTATCCCGGCTCATTCGACCCGATCCATAACGGGCACATCGATATTGCTCTGCGCGCAGCGCGCATCTTCGACGAGGTGATCGTCGGCGTTTATGACATGCCCAAGAAGCGCCTGCTGTTCGACGCCGACGAGCGGATGGCGCAGGCGAGCGAGGCGTTTAAGGGAAATCCTCGCATCCGAGTTGCGAAGTTTTCGGGTCTTACTGTAGACTATGCAAGAGAAGTAGATGCGATGGTGCTCGTTCGCGGCTTGCGTGTATTCTCCGACTTCGAGCTGGAGTTCCGCATGGGGTTGGCGAACAAGAAGCTGGCGCCGGAAATCGAAACCGTTTCGATTATGACGGACATTCAGCACATTTCGATCAGCAGCAGCACCATCCGTGAGATCGCCGAACTGGGGGGAGACGTGTCGAGTATGGTTCCCCCATTTGTCGCCGAGGCGCTGGCAAACCGGTTCGCCGAACTGCGCGCCAGTCACAACAGCCCCGGCTACATGTACAGCATCCGGGACTAAGGGAGAGAGCGGTTATGGATATTCAGCATCTGGTAGATCGGCTTGAAGACTTGATCGATGAAGGGCGCCACATGCCGTTCAGCAAGTACACGATGGTGGACGAAGAACGCGCCCTCGAACTTATCGATCAAATGCGTATCTCGATCCCGGAAGAGATCGAGAAAGCCGCTCGCGTGCTGGCACAGCGTGACCGGGTTCTGGCGCAGGCGAACGAGGAAGCCGCTCGTGTCGTCCAGCTTGCCCGTGAGCGTGGCGAAGTGATGATCGACCGCGAAGCGCTGGTGCAAGCCGCGCAGAGCCGCGCTGCCAACATCATCGAAGCTGCTCGGCAGGAAGCCGAAGGCATCACCGGCGATGCTGACAACTACGTGCTCGACAGCCTCAGCAAGCTCGAACAGGATTTGATCAAGCTGCTGACGGTCATCCGCAACGGCATCAACGAGGTGCATAACAAGCCGGCGCAGCCCGCCGCTCAGCAGGCGCAGATCGCCGCGCCGCAGCTTCGCCAGCCGGTCGAGGTGCCGCTCAACAACCCGCCTGCTGCCAAAGCCGAAGAATAGCGTATGAAGTTCCACGAACGGATGCGATCGTTCGTGGAACCGAGACTACTTCCGTTAGCATTGTGCTGGCGCACCCCGGCGGTCGCGCTATCCCCGAAGCATATCACCACTGGCTCACGACGGTGACAGCCTCCGCTCTGCTGTCCCTCCCGACGCCTCTCAACCCGGCGCAAATGTAATCCAGCCTGCCTCAGCAGGCTTGTTTTTTCCAGCCGGATTCCGGCGGCGCTCGCAATACTCCGCTTGGCACTCTGCAGGGGAACGTAGGGGCACAGCCGCGCTGCGCCCTCTGTCGCTTTGCGTTAGCTGACTGCTGTCAGCTTCCCTCACGCATTCGTCCCGACGATCCCGCTCAGCAGCAGCACGGCGATTGCCGCCACCACCAGCCCGGCGACCGGCGTGCCAAACTGCGTCCCGGCGAGGATCACCGCGCCAAAGCTCGCACCCGTCGCCAGCAGCCGCGTTTGCAGCACCCGCACGTTGGTCAGCGCCACCGCCCCGCACAGCGCCACCATCAGCGCCAGCAGCGGGATGGCGATAATTCCAATCGACAGCACCTCGGCGTCAAAGCCATACAGGAACCACACCCCCAGCCCGCCTGCGGTCAGCGCGATCAGCGGGGCGATGATGTCGTTCAGCAAAAGCTGAAGCCCATCGACCGGCAGGAACTGGCGCAGGAACAATTCCTGCTCGTCGGAGCGGAACACGTGCATCAGCCCGAACGGCGGCGCGATCCCGGCGACCAGCACCCACAGAATCCACACCTGTGCCGGTAGCTGCCGCACGATGATCTCGATGCCGAAATACGTCATCACCACGCCCCACCCGAAGCACGCCAGCAGCATGAACGGATGCCGCACGTAGGAGATCAGCGCGCGCGTGACGAACGCCGAATTGCCCTCGGCGCGCGGCAGGCTCAGGAACGGCTTGCGCGTCGCCGTCCGCGCCTGCATTCGGATGCGCGCCTGCACGTCGATCATGCGCCACGCCAGCAAGCCGAGCGCCTGAATACGGGCGTAAAGGATGCTCTCGTCGACCGCGTGAATCATGTTGATCCGCGCGCCCATCACGAACGTGACCGCCACCGCGCCCGCCGCCAGCACGAACAGCAGCGGCAGCCCCCATACCGGCGCTTCGTTCAGCATCACCAGCACCGGCAGACGCCCCAGCCACAGGAAATATTCCGGGGCGAGGTACGCCAGCGGCAGGATCACCAGTGGCACGAACCACAGATAGCGCAGCCGACCGAGGCGCGGGCTGATCAACCGCGACAGCCCCACCATCCACCCGACGCCCCACGTCAGCACGATCAACGGGATCATCGCCAGCACCAGCCGCGCGGCGGCTTCGGCATACCCCAGCGGCAGCAGCGCCCGCCCGACGACCACCCCCAGCACCACCACCGGCAGGCTGAGCAGCACCAGCCGGATGCTGACCTGCCGGATGAACCCGACGATCACCGGGGCGACCCGCGTAATCGGCGCGCCGGCGACGTATGCCATATCCGCGAACGACAGCTTGAGCGGCGTGCTTTGCAGCGCGTTGACCATCACGTAAACCTGAACGATCAGCGTCACCCACGTGAAGCCGACCATCAGTTCCATCGCCGTCGACGGAGCCAGCAGCTTGCCGATGCCCGCCGCCGTCTCGAACACCCACGCGCCGACCGTGTACACCCAGAACAGCGCGATCAGCACCAGGTACAGCACGTACAGGTTCTGCGAAAACGAGGCATCCTGCGGGCGGTAGCCGAGCACGCGCAGCCAGTAGACCGCCGTATCCTTGAACTGCCGCCAGCGCAGCCAGAACAGCGCTTGAACGTCACGCATCGGCTAACGCTTCCTGCGCGGCTTCGGCGCGTATTTCGAGCGGCTTTCCTGCTTCGCGCTTCGCGGTGCGGGCGCGGCGGCTTCTTCGTCGGCAGCTTCCGCCGCATCCTCGTTGTATTCTTCGTCGGCTTCAAGCTGCCGGTCGTGCCCGCGCCGCTTCAGAATCGCCGCGCGCAGCAGGTTGTCGAGCGTCAGGTCGTTGACCACGCCCAGCTTGGTTCGCATGTCGTCCGGCGTCCCATGCGCGATCACCTCGCCCTGCTCCATGATGAAGTAGCGGTCGGGGTACGCGGCGGGCGGCAGTTGGTGGCTGCTCAGCAGGATCGTCATCCCCTCGCTACGGTGGCGGTTCAGTTCGATCCACAGCTCGTCTGCCGAAACCGGGTCGAGCGGACCGAGCGGCTCGTCCAGCAGCAGAATCTTGGGGCTGACCAGCAGTCCCATGCACAGCGCCAGCTTGTAGCGCATCCCGCGCGAATACGTGAATGGGAAGGCGTCCTTGTTGCTCAGCAAGCCGTATCGGTCGAGCAGGTCTTCGGCGCGTTCTTCCCAGTCGTCCAGCCGGTGCGCCTGCGCGTTGAACTGCAGATGCTCCCACGCCGTCAGTTCGTCGTAAAACGGCGGCGTGTCCGGCACCAGCACGATGTATTTGCGAGCAAAACGCTCATTGCGGTCGATGCGCTCGCCCATCAACAGCACTTCGCCGTCCGTCGGGCGCGTCCACCCGGCGATGCACTTGAGCAGCGTCGATTTCCCCGCCCCGTTGCGCCCCACCAGCGCGATCAATTCGCCGTCCGTCCCCTCCACTTCGAAGGTGACATCGACCAGCGCGTTCAGCGAGCCGTAGCGATACCCGACCCCCGAAACTTCTAGAAGCGGCGCTTCTGCTTCCGCCATGCTTCAATCCTTGTTCTGTTACGATGACGGAGCGTATTGTAAGCCGATGCGCCGCGTTTGTCTACGCCGATAGAATCCGAAGCGCGCTATATCGTGTGAGTAGGGGCGCACCCACGTGTGCGCCCGCCGTTGACTTACATTTCTACCATGATTGCCAGTTCCATTTTCTTCCCTCAGCGACCAGGCAGTTTTCTCCCCTCTCCCCGAACTTGTTCGGGCACACGCCTTGCGTAACGTGACCGCAGGTCACGCGAGAGGGGAAGCATCCGCAGGATGCCGGGGTGAGGGGTACATATAGCAATCCATACAGCGCGAATACGAACCCCCGCGTTTCGACCCCATTTCAGAGCACCTGACGACTGAATACACGTTGGTACGATATTCAGGAGCACGAGACGATGCGTAAGTTGCTGGTAGTGTTCATCCTGACCGTCCTGGCGACCGTTCCCGCCTATGCCCAGCGCGAGACCGCGAGTATCCCCGCTGTCACCAAAACCACGATCCCCTCGCCCGGTACAATTCGCGGATTTGATCCGCAGCCCGACCCGCCGCACGATCCATTCCGCTTCATGGCTGGCGACGGCTCGGTCTAGGACGCCGACTCGCAGCAATAAATAAGGGCGCTGACGTGAACCTGCCGGCGCCCTTTTCGTTTCTCATTCCCGGCGTGTCGCTCCTCGCCCTGCCTCTTTACCCGCTCCTACAATACATCATACAAACAGAATCGCGATCCCGACTACCGTGACGACCGTCCCGGCGATGGCGCGCATCGTGATCCGCTCTTTGAAGATGAAATGGGCGACCGGAATCAGCATGATCGAGGTCGTGTTGGAGAGCGTCGTGGCGATCCCTACCGGGATCGTCTGCAGCGCGACCAGCAGCAGCGACCCGGCAGCGACCGGACCCGCCAGCCCTGCCCATGTCAGTTGGAGAAACACTATCCGGTCTTGCCCGAAAATCGTCGCCGTCGAGCGCACGTTTCGCTGCACCGCGATGATCACCCACAGCCCAATAATCGCCGCCGTCAGGCGTATCAGCGCCGCGCTGAACGGCGGAAACGCATCGACCAGCCCGCGCGTGGTCAGTACAAACGACACCCCCTGGGTTACCATCGCCAGGCAGGCGTGCAGGATGCCGATCCGCGAGTGAACGTGAACGCCGCCGCTCACGGTCTTGCCGCGCTCGGCGACCACCCACACGATCCCGAAGATCACTACCGAGATCCCGATCATCGAGCCGAGGTCGAGCGCCTGCCCCAGAAACGCCCACGCCAGCGCCGCGCCCAGCACCGGACCAAACGACCCGATCAGCATCGTCAGCCGGGGACCGATGCTCTGGTATGCCCGCAGCAGGAAATAGGACGACACCCCAAACGCCAGAATCCCGGACAAGCCCAGGTAAAGCCAGCGATCAGCCCCAGCCCCGACCGGGAAGAATTCTCCCAGCGTCAGCCGGTGCAGTACCGCGATTGCCAGCCACGAAATCGGCAGGCTCAGCGCCATGCACGCCACCGCGCCGACCTTCCGCCCGGCGAACGTATACCCCACCGTCGCAGCGCTGAACATCGCCGCGCTCAGAAGCGCCGCTATCTCGCCCCACAAGGCATCCATCAAATGCACTCATTTTCAGTGGAATGTGTCTAATACGCCTTCATAGCGTAATCTACTCGCCGCATTTTGCAATCGCCAAGCCTGACCACGCTTCACAGGCGCAGGCAGAATCGCGCGCTCAAGCCGGGGGCAGCGTCAGCAGCACCCGCGTGAACTGATCCGGCGCGCTCTCGACCGTCAGCGCCCCGCCAACCACCGCCATCATCGTGCTGTGCAGCGCCAGCCCGTGACCGCTCCCGGCAGGCGACCCGTCGGTGCGCGCCACGCCGACCCCGTTGTCCTCGACGGCAATCGTCAGCCCGTCGCGCCCCGCGATTTTGATGCCCAGGTGCAGCGGGCGCTGCGGATGCCGCCCGTAGACCGCCGCGTTGCGCACGGCTTCGCGCGCCGCGTAGTACAGCACTTCCGCCGTCAGCAGCGGGATGCGCTCGGCTTCGGCTTGCGCTTCCGGCTCGATCTCCCACGTCACCCGGTCGAACGCGCCGACCAGCTCGCCTTCCACTGCCTTACGCAGCGCCGGGATCAGCCCAAGCTGCGCCACTTCCGGCGCGGCGGGGGTCGGCAGCTCGCGCAGCAAATCAGCGATCTGGCGATGAATTTCGCCCAACTGCTCCGCCACGCCCGCCGCTTCCGGCGGCAGCGTCAGCAGGGTCGCGTGCAGGCGCGGCAGCACGTCGTCGTGCAGCGTTCGCCGCGTGCGCCTGTCCACCACCTGGTTCTGCGCCAGCCGCTCCCGCTGGATCGCCATCAACCGGCGCGACATCTCGGCGCTCGCCTGCATGTCGATCAGCCGCTCACCGCTCGTCCGGGCGATCTCGATCTCTTCCTGCGTGTACAGGCTGCCGTTGCGCTTCTCGCCCAGCAGCAGCACGCCGATCAAGCCGCGCTCGCTCCACAGCGGCACTGCCCACGACGCGCCGCCGTAAACCTCGGCGTCAACCGGCACACATATTGTCTGCGGCGTCGTGATGCTCGCCAATGGCGAGCCGCGCTCCATCAGATCGAGCATCGGCGGCGGTTTGGTCTGCGCCGGAAAGGTGATCGGCTGCCCGATGAGCGGCGCGAACGCCCCCACCGGGATCAGCGCGGCGCTTTGCGCGCCCAGCACCTCGTCGCACAGCGCATAGAACGGCATCGACACGTCGAAAGCCCTCGGCAGCGCCCCGCCGGTCATGTGTTCATACAGCCGCTGGCTGCTCACGAACGGGCGCAGATGCTCGATGTACCGCGCCCGCTCGATATACGACTCGCGGCTGAACAGCGCGTAGAACAGCGTCACGATCAGCGCCATGACCAGCACGCCGTAAATCGGGTGCAGGTTGAGGATCACGGTTGCGCTCATCACCCCGCCGAAACCGAACGCCAGCAGCACGGCGTCGCGCCAGTGGCGCATGAAGCGCTGCTGCGGCAGCGTCTTGCCGGTGAACACCTCGTAGCGCGCGACCGCCTGCCCCAGACACAGCACCGCCGCCGTGATCAGCCCGGCAATCGCCAGATCGGAATTGGCGATGCGGATGATCTCGTCCACCCGCCCGTACTCGCTGCTCCCGGCATACAGGACGACGCGCAGCATCACCCACGCCACCATGCCGCCCACCAGCAGCATGATCGCCGAAGTCGCCAGCAGCCAGGGCTGTGCCCGCCGCCGGGCGATGTCGCCCATCATCCGGCGCGTCGGTCCCGGTCGCCGCAGCGCGTCCATCGACCAGCCAATGCTCCACACCACGCAGATCGGGAACAGCAGCACCAGCAGCGGAATCCCCAGAATCGACGGCGTGGCGACGATCTCCAGCCGCAGCGCCTGCGCGTAAGTCGGGAACGGGTTGGCGAACAGCAGCAGCCCCCACAGCGCCGCCGTCAGCAGGATGTCGATCCCGTACCAGATGCGATGCCGCCGCCGCAGCGCCGAATCGCGCCCCTCCCAGAATCCGGCGTACCACAGGATCACCGTGTACCAGGCGAACGGCAGCGTCACTACCGCCCCCAGACCGAGATACCACCACAGGCTCATCACGCCGTCCAGCGACGCCGGGTTCAGCGCCAGAATCACCGTGTGGCTGACGAAGAACACGCCGCCGGTCAGCAGCCCCGCGCCGATCACCCACACGCCCCACGACCGCCGTTCGGCGTTGAGCAGCACCATGAAGCCCAGCCAGAACAGCAGAATCGTGTTGGTCAGCGAGACGGTGATCACCGCCCAGTAAGCGATGTTGTAGACCAGCGTCACCCCGTCCACTCCACCCACGCGCCGCGCTCGTCCATCACCTGCGGCGTGCCGTCCTCCGTCCATGCCATCAGCCGCCCCGCACGGATGATCAGCGCCGCCCGCGTGCGCGCCACCTTCTCGTCGACCGTCGTCTCGTTCAAGCCCCACACCGCGTAAATCTGTCCGTTGGTGCGGCTGACCGTGCGCTTGTCCTGAAAGCCCAGCCGCGCCGCGATTTGCTCGTTGGTCATGCCCTGCCCCAGCATTTTGGCGACCACCTGCTCGTTCGGCTCCAGCAGCGCCATCGGCGAGTTCTCATCCTTCTGGCGGACTTCCTGCACCCGCGCCGCGATTTCCGGGTCGATGAAGCCGCGCCCGGCGACCGCGTCGCGCAGCAGCGGCACGATCATCGCTGGCAGCAGGTAATTCGACTTGCGCACGTAGGCGTAGTGCGTCAGGATGCCCGACCGTCGGAAGTCCCGGTAATAAGCGTCGTCGTCCTGAATCGAGTAGAACACCACCGGCAGGCGCGGCAGTTCGCGCCGGATCGCCACCGCTGCCTCGATGCCGTTCATCTGCCCGGCAAGATGCACGTCCATCAGGATCACGTCGGGCGTCTGTTCCAGACACAGCGCCAGCGCATCCTCGCCGCGCGCCGTCATGCCCGTTACGCTGACCTCGCCCGTGTTCTCCAGCCCGACCCGCAGCGCGTCGCGCAGCCGGTCTCCATCCTCGACAATCAGCAGCTTGACTGTGGACACGATTTACTCCTGTGCATCGCCACAGGCTCGAAGCCTGCGGCTGATCGTCCAACGCCGACTTCAGTCGGCTGCACGCCAGCCCGTTTTAACGGGTTTGAATTCCCAGCCGGATGCTTAGAGCGTTCGGCGGCGGTTTCGGTCACCCTCACTCTACCCCCGATTCGCCGTCTGCCAAGGCACACCTGTCCGACAGATGTACACTTTTTCCACAACCCCACCCATCTCGTAGGGGCGCACGGCTTGGCTTGCGAAGCAAGCACGCGCCCTTCTTTCTCTCTTGGCGCTAGGCAAACCCTCGGTTTGCACGGCGTCTTGGCGGTTCAATCTTCTTTCCCGGCTGTGCCAGGGCACGGCGCTGCCGTGCCCCTACAAATCCCCGTGTTCTGGTATCTATTCTCTCATTCTACAGGGGTTCGCGGTCAAGCACTCACGTGCGCGCGCTATAATTCCGCCTGATTGCACATATCGAAAGGGGCAGGCTTGGCGTCTCACTCAGCACTCAGCACTCGTCACTCAGCACTGTACTTCTGATGCGCCTCGTCTATCTCGCGCTCGGCTGGGCTGCCGGGATCATCGTCATCGCCGCCTACCCCGGCTTGCGACTCCCCGCGCTGTGGCTCGTGGTGGCGGTCATCTCCGCGCTGATCGCCTGGCGCTTCCGTCTCGCCAGTTTGTTGATCGCAGCGGCGTTTTCCCTCGGCGCGCTGCGCATGGCGAGCGTACCGGAAACCAGCGATCTCGCCGCTTACAATGGTCTCGGCGGGATGACGGTTGAAGGCATCGTCGCCGCCGAACCCGACCGCCGCGACGACCGGGTGCAGCTTCGCCTCGCCGCCGAATCCATCACCCGCGCCGGCGCGACCCTCCCCGCCGACGGCGTGGTGCTGGTCAACGCCCCGCTCACCACCGACGCCCACTACGGCGACCGTATCGCCGCCACCGGGCTGCTGCTCGAACCCGGCGAAAGTGACCGCTTCTCCTACGCCGACTATCTGGCGCGCAGCGGCGTCCACAGCATCATGCGCGAGAGCGCCGTAACCGTGATCCAGCGCGCGCCCGGCGACGATGGGTTCAGCCGCCTGCTCGACCTCAAAACCCGCGCCGCCGACGCCATCAACCGGCATTTGCCGGAGCCGCAGGCGGGCTTGCTGACCGGCATCCTGCTCGGCAGCGAGCGCGGCATCGCCCCGGACGTGAGCGACGCCTTCGCCGCGACCGGCGCGGCGCACGTGATTGCCATCAGCGGCTTCAACATGGCGGTGCTGAGCGGCGTGGTGATCGGGGTGCTGCGCCGCCTGAAGCTGCGCCCCATGCCCGCCGCGCTGATCAGCATCGCCGTGCTGGGCATTTACACGGTGTTCGTCGGCGCGAACCCGGCGGTCGCCCGCGCCGCGCTGATGAGCGGGCTGGTGATCGTCGGGCGAGCGCTGCGCCGCGAAACCTATCTCCCGGCATCGCTGGCGTTCGCCGCGCTGATTCTCTCGCTGCTCAACCCGCTGGTGCTGTGGGATGTGAGCTTTCAGCTCAGCTTTTTCGCCACGCTTGGCTTGGCGCTGTTTGCCGAGCCGTTCACGCGCGGGTTTGACGCGGTGACAGCGCACCTGCGCTCGCCTCGCATCCGGCAAATCCTCGGCACGCTGCTGACCGAGCCGCTGATCGTCACGCTGGCGGCGCTGGTTTTCACGCTGCCGCTGACGATGCTCTATTTCGGGCAGTTTTCGCCCGCCGTGCTGCTGGTCAACCTGCTGATCGTGCCGGTGCAGCCCGCCGTGCTGCTGCTGGGCGGCGCGGCGACGCTGACGGCTGCCGTCGTCCAGCCGCTCGCCCAAATCCTGTACTGGCTTGACCTGATCCCGCTGTCGTGGACAATCGAGGTGGTGCGGCTGTTCGCGCGGCTGCCCACCGCCGAGGTGTTCATCTCGCCCAACCTGATCGCCGCTTTCTTCATCGTCGTGATCGGAGCCGCGATGCTGCGTGCCGTTCAGCCGAAGTGGTCGCTCAACCTGCTGGACTGGCTGCGCCGCCGGGCGGTGGTCGGCGCGGCGCTGCTGTCGGGCGCGGGCATTCTGGTGCTGACCGGCGCGCTGTTCATCAGCCGCCCGGATGGACTGCTGCACGTCTGGTTTCTGGACGCCGGGGGCAGCAGCGCCGTACTGATCCAGACGCCGCGCGGGGCGCACATGCTGATCGACGGCGGGCGCTATCCCTCGCGGCTGCTGACGGCGCTCGGCGACCGCCTGCCCTTCACCGACCAGACGCTTGAAATTCTGTTCCTGACGCAGCCGGACGAAGCGCAGTTCGCCGCGCTGCCTGCCGTGCTGGATCGCTACGGCGTCGGTGTGGTGGTGAGCAATGGGCAGCCGAATCTCGGCGCAGCGTTCGGAGAGCTTCAGGCAAAGCTCGCGCCATATACGCATGTGGATGCCCGCACCGGTTACACCTTCACCAGCGACGACGGCGTGCGCATTGAGGCGCTCAACCCGCCGCGAGCGCCGGCGCTGGAAGATTCGCTCGACGACAACGCGCTGGCGCTGCGGCTGCATTACGGGAACGTGATCCTCCTGATGATCTCGGATTTGAGCGCCGAGGGTCAGCAAACGCTGGTCGCGTCCGGGCAGGATTTACGCGCGGCGGCGCTGCAGGTTCCGGGCGAACTCGACGCCGATTTCGCGGCGGCGGTGCAGCCGACCGTCGCTGTCACACAGGTGGAATACCCGGACGAGGACGACTTGATGGCGTTAGGTGAGACGACGCTCTACCGCACGGAACGCGACGGGGCGATCCACCTGAGCAGCGACGGGATCAACCTTTGGGTGGGGTCGGATTCCCGGCGATAAATCAGCCACGCGACAATACCACTGCAAATGCAGTCAACAGCGAAATCTTCCAGCGACGCGCCGCGATCCGGCACGACCATCTGTAGAAGCTCGGTCGCGCCGCCGTAGACGACGCAGAAAACCAGCGCGGCGGCGAGCGCATGGCGCGCCGGATACAGCGCCCACCACAACAGTGCCGCCATCACCGAAAAGGCGATGACGTGCCCCAGAAACAGAATGACTTCGCGGGTGGGGTCGGACTGACCGGGAATCGCCGGTGGTCCGACGACCGGATGCGCGCTCGACTGCAGCAGCGTCACGGTGACCAGCGCCATCCAGATGACGATGTACAGCCGGCGCGCGGTGGGGTGTTGCAGCTTTTCGACCATAGCGGGATTGTACGCGGGCGGCGTCCGTCGTGCCGGACGCCAACCCTACGGTCAGTGATCGTACAGCCGCTGATACAGCCCGGCGTGGTGCATCAACTCGTCGTGCGTCCCTGAATCGATCAGCCGCCCGTGCTCCATGACGAAGATCAGGTCGGCGTTTTCGATGGTCGAGAGGCGGTGGGCGATGATGAAGGTCGTCCTGCCGATCATCAGCCGCTCCAGCGCCGCCTGTATCAGCCGCTCGGATTCGGAATCGAGCGCGGAAGTCGCCTCGTCGAGAATGAGAATTTTCGGGTCTTTGAGGAACGCCCGCGCGATGGTGAGGCGCTGGCGCTGCCCGCCGGACAGATACGCGCCGTCTTCGCCGACTTCGCTGTACAGGCGCTTCGGCAGCCGCTGGATGAAATCCCAGGCGTTGGCGGCTTTGCAGGCTTCGACGATCTCGGCTTCGTTGGCTTCCGGCTTGCCGTAGCGGATATTGTCGTAAATCGTGCCGCTGAACAGAATCGGCGTTTGCAGCACCATGCCGACGTGCCGCCGCAGCGATTGCAGCGTCACCTTGCGCACGTCCTGCCCGTCGATGCGCACGCAGCCCGCGTCCACATCGTAAAAGCGCGGGATGAGGCTGACGACCGTGCTCTTGCCCGACCCGCTCGGTCCGACCAGCGCGACTTTTTCGCCCGGCTCAACCACGAAGTTCACGCCGCGCAGCACGGGACCCTGCTCGTCCAGGTCGTTGTGATAGGCGAAGCTGACGGTCTCGAATTCCACCCGCCCTTCGATGTTTGCCACTTCAACCGCGTCCGGCGCGTCGCGGATTTCCGGCTTCTCGTCCATGATCTCGAAGACGCGATCCACCGCCGCCATCGAATTGGCAAAGACCACGCCCAGCTCAGAGAAGCGCTGAAGCGGCGTATACAGCGACGGCAGATACATCGTCACGGCGATCAGCTCGCCAACCGTCAGCGAGCCGCCAATCACCTGAATGCCGCCGTAGAGCATCACGATCAGCGGCGCGACGTTGACGATCACGCCCGTGATCGCCAGATTGACGCTCTGCAGATAGATGCGGTACATCGACATCGACAGCAGCTTCTGTGAATCGCGCTGGAAGGTCTCTTCCTCGTACTGCTCGCGCCCGAAGGCGCGCACGACGCGGTTCCCGGCGATCTTCTCCTGCAGGCTGCCGGACAG
>JADLHH010000552.1 GCA_020848855.1 Anaerolineae bacterium
ACGACGGCGACCGTCTCTTTGAAATAATCCGCCAGGTTGACGCGCGTCTGGCTGATCGCGCCGAGCGGACCGTCCCAGCCGAGCGAGCCGATCTGTTCCTTGGTGGTCTCCGCCATCGTTTCGATGACGCTCAGGTGATAACGCTCCCATCCGAAAGCTGCCATCGTCGTCGTGTTGATGGCGGTGGATACGCTGCGCCACGGCAGCGGCTTGACTTCGGTAGCGACCGCGACCGGCTCCTCGATCACGCCAACCCCGCCGCCCCCGGCGGGCAAAGGCTGCCCGTCATTCATGGGCGCGGGGCGGAACAGCGGCTTACTCATCGACCACACGCTCGGCTGTTTGGGCGCGCCGCCGTTTCCGTTCATGTCACGCTCGCGCCATTTGCGGGCGACGTGCCGCTGGATTGCCGGGTAGTTCAGCACTTCGATCTGCCGACCGGGCTTAATGTTGATGGCGATCTTCTCGCCGGGCGCGAGCGGCTTGGGGTCGGACGACATCATATCGAGCGGGTAAACGCCGCGCTCGGACGAAGCGAAGATTTCCTTCTCGGTTTCGCCGAACCACAGCGGGCGCAGACCGAGCGCGTCGACGCTGAACACAACCTGGTCGCCTACGCGGGCGGCGACCGCTGCCGGTCCCTGTGCGAAAGGTCCGAACGAGCGGCGGATATCGGCATACATGGCGTGAATGTCCGGCTCGTTTTCGATCAGGTCATGCCGGAAGGGCGGAAAGACGTGCTCCATCGCTTCGACCAGATCGAGACCGTATTCCATACACAGCGCGTCGATCAGCGCGTCCACGTCCTGCGAGTCGCTGTTGCCTTCGGCGAGGTCGATGCCGAGCATCTGGGCTTCGAGCCGGAAGCGCGAGATCGTGTTGAACTCGCCGTTGTGCCCCAGCACGTTGAACGGTTGGGCGCGCTCGAAGACCGGGTTGGTGTTGGTGCTGTAGCGAGCGTGACCGAGCGTGACTGTTGAGGCGTACTCCGGGTCGCGGATTTCGGGGTAATAGCGGCGCAGGATTTCGACCGTGCCCTGGACTTTATACACCACGCTGCGCGATGAGAACGACGGGAAATGCACGCCGAACTCGCGCTCGATCTGCATTTGCAGGCGGTAGATGGTGTTTTCCAGACGATCCGGTGCAACACGCCCTGCCGTCCCGCCGATCTGCCAGAAGAGCGGCTCACATTTTTCAGCGTTGTGTCCCAGCACGTACGATTCGACCTGTCCGGGACGCTCGATCAGAATGTCCATGCCGGTTTCGCAGATGCGCTCGCTGATCTGGCTGAGAATATATTCGTGTTCGCCGCGCATCCGGTTCGGAATCATCAGATGGGCGACCCAGAACGTCGGGCTGGTCGCCAGTGACGAGCGCAGTCCCTGCAGCGCCAGCGTCTTCGCCCACAACTCGCGCGGAATGTCGGTCATAATGCCGACGCCGTCGCCTTCGCCGTCGACGAATCCGGTGCGGTGTCCCATGCGGGTCAGCGCTTCGATGGTGCGCTTGACATTACCGTGTGTCGCCTGTCCACCCTTGCGGACAGCGCAGATCAGGGCGCAAGCATCGCGCTCGCGGGTATCCTCACGGTGGAGGGAAACTTCGGGCATAAAATTGGAGTCCGACAACGCACTCCTCCTGCGAACTTGAGACGAATCGACAGAATGTGACAGGGATAATGCAGGGCAGTAATTCCTAGATTGCATTATATGGAGAATGTAAACAGCAAACTACAACAAAAAATGGCGAATATTATAGGCAGAGTGCATAAAAGTGGCTGAGGGGAGATTTCAGTATACACGAGATGGGCTGATGCAGCATAACGAACTGATCTCGTATATAGTTCACAAGCTCAGTTCAGGGTCAGCAGGCGGCGCACCGTCAGGGCGAGGTGCAGCGCCAGCCGCGTTTCCGGTCGGTTCAGGTCGATCTGCGCGATCTCGTTGATGCGGTTCATGCGGTAGAGCAGCGTATTGCGGTGGACGATGAGCATGTCCGCCGTTTGCGAAAGATTGCCGTGACAGGTGAAGAAGGCTTCCAGCGTCTTGATCAGGTCGGCGTGCTGGCGCATGTCGTAGTCGAGCAGCGGACCGAGCGTGCGATCACAGAATGAGAGCAGCTTCTCCCGGTCGGACAGGCTCAGGATCAACTGGTAGACGCCCAGGTCGCCGATATACAGCGGCGTGTCGGTCTGCAGGCGCATGGCGAGGTCGAGCGCCTGCACGGCATCGCGGTAGCTGCTGCGCCAGGTGCTGATATCATGGGCAGCTTGCCCAAGCCCGATGCCGACCTTCGCGCCAGGGTACTGGCGCTGAATCTCCAGCGTGAACAGCTTCGCTAGCCGCATACTGGCGTTGACCGAATCTTTTTCCTCGGTGGCGTGAAACACGAGCACTTCGTTTTCGCGCTCGCGCTGCCACACCAGCGCCGCCGCGTGCTGTACCGAAACCACGCTGTTGATGATCGTCTCCAGGCGGCGCAGCGACGGCGTCTTGTCGCCCTGCCACGCCAGCACGACGGCGACGTGCGTTTGCAGCATGTTGTGTTCGAAGCGCTCGCCCTGGCGCACGGCTTCCTGCTGGCTCACATCGCCGATCAACAGGCGATCCAGAAACGTGCCACGCAGGCGCTTTTCGGTATCGCTGATGGCTTTGGCTTTCGCCATTTCCAGCGCGCAGGCAGCCGCGCCGTGTTCGGCGACCAGCGCGTCGATGTCGTCGAGGTCGTTGTCGCGCCCGACGATTGACAGGTAGC
>JADLHH010000553.1 GCA_020848855.1 Anaerolineae bacterium
ATGACGCCAAGCGAATACAGGTCGGAACGCTCGTCACCGGCTTCGCCCAAGCCCTGCTCCGGCGCCATATACGCGGGCGTGCCGACCATACCGCCGCTGGCAGTGAACTGCGCGCCGGTGACGATCTTGGCGATGCCGAAGTCGGTCAGCACGACGCGGTTGTCGTGGTCGAGCATCAGGTTGGCAGGCTTCACGTCGCGGTGAATCATCTTCTGGCTGTGCGCGTAGGCGAGCGCCCGCGCCGCCTCACGGATGATGCGCAGCGCTTCGGTAAGCTGCATCCGCTCGCCGCGTGACGAAAGCTCGGTGATCACATCCTTCAGAGTCGGACCGTCGATCAGCTCCATGACCATGTAGTAGCTTTCGAGGTCGGTGTCTTTTTCGAAGTCGTAGACCTGAACGATGTTGGGGTGTTTGAGGCGCGCGATGTTGCGCGCCTCGCGTTCGAAGCGATCCTTGAATTCGGGGTCGTCCGAAAGGAATGCGTGCAGTACCTTGATCGCCACGTAGCGGTCAAGTGAGAGGTGGTGGGCACGGAACACTTCAGCCATGCCCCCGCGACCCAGCCGCTCAAAGAGTTGGTATTTCCCTATCTTTCGGGTTGCCACTGAGTGTCCCGCACGACGGACGTTCCCTGATTCTTCGGTAGGTAGTATACCCTATAAGCGATTACACACTCAACCGCGCAACGCCAGATTATGCGATATTCATGGCGGCTCAATTTTTCAGCCGCCGGCGCTGACCCCCTGAATACCCCCTTCGGTCATCTTGCGCGCGTCGAGCGCCTTGCGCGCCTCGTCCTCGGTCATCAAGCCCTGCTCGACCACGATGTCGAGAATGCTGCGGTTTTCGGCGAGCGACTGCTTCGCCACCTTCGCGCCGTTCTGGTAGCCGATAATCGGGTTGAGCGCCGTCACCAGGATCGGATTGCGCGCCAGCCAGCCTTCGGCGCGTTCGCGGTTGGCGACCAGCCCGACGACGCATTTGTCGGTGAAGGCGTTCACCGCGCCGATCATGACGTGTTCCATCTCAAATAGATTATGGGCAATTATGGGCATCATAACGTTAAGCTCTAGCTGCCCCGCCTGTGCAGCCAGCATGACAGTCGTGTCGTTGCCGATGACGTGGAACATCGCCATGTCCAGCATCTCCGCCATGACCGGGTTGACCTTGCCGGGCATGATCGACGAGCCGGGCTGCACCGGCGGGCAGGTAATTTCCGCCAAGCCGGTCGTCGGACCGCTCGACAGCAGGCGAATATCGTTGGCGATGCGGATCAAGTCCTGCGCCACCGTGCGCAGCGCGCCGGAGAAGAACACCGCGTCCTGGTGCGATTGCATCGATTCAAACAGGTCGTCGGATTCGTAGAGCTTCAAGCCGCTCAGTTCGCTCAGCTTCTGGATCATCCTGGCGTGATATTCGGGGTGCGCGTTCAAGCCGGTTCCGGTCGCCGTGCCGCCGATACCCAGCCGGCGCACGCCTTCGGCAGCCTGCCCGATCTTGCCGATGTCGCGGCGGATCGCCTTGGCATACGCGGCGAATTCCTGCCCCAGCCGCACCGGGACGGCGTCCTGAAGATGGGTGCGTCCGCTCTTGACGATGTCGTCCCACTCGGCTGCCTTTTCCGCCAGCGCGTCGGCAAGGCGGTTCAGCGACGCAACCAGCTCGTTCAGCCGCCACAGCGCGCCGAGCCGGATCGCCGTTGGGATGGTGTCGTTGGTGCTCTGCGCCATGTTGACGTGGTCGTTCGGGTTGACCGGCTTCTTCGGATCTTCGAGCGCGAAGCCGAGGATTTCGTTGGCGCGGTTGGCGATCACTTCGTTGACGTTCATGTTGTGGCTGGTGCCCGCGCCCGCCTGGAACGGATCGACCACGAACTGATCCTGCAGCTTCCCGGCGAGCACTTCGTCCGCCGCCTGCATGATGGCGGTCGCCATCTTCTCGTCCAGCAAGCCGAGGTCGCGGTGGACTTCGGCGGCGGCGCGCTTGATCAGCGCCATCGACCAGACAAACGCCGGGTAGGGCTTCATCCCGCTGACGGGGAAATTCAGCACCGCGCGCTGGGTCTGCGCGCCGTAGTAGGCGTTGGCAGGCACTTCCACCTGACCCAACGAGTCCTTTTCAATACGAACATCTGCCATAATCGACTCACTCCTAACCGCACGCGCTGCGGATGCAAACAAAAAGGCGCTACGGATTGTAACGCCTTTCCTTGAGTGAAAGAAGTACTGTGTGCCGAGTACTGAGCTATATACTGCGCCTGACATGAAAACCGTCACTGTCGAGCGGGTGTGTCTCATGCCCGACAACCCGGCGCGCTCAGCACCTTGCGCGGTTTAGCGCGCCGCGTAACGCCGAGCGACTTCCGCCCAGTTGACCACGTTCCACCACGCGGCGATATAGTCCGGGCGGCGGTTCTGGTACTTGAGGTAGTAGGCATGTTCCCACACGTCGAGACCGAGCACCGCCGTCTTGCCTTCCATCAGCGGCGAATCCTGGTTCGCCGACGAGGTAATGCTCAGCGTGCCATCGGGCGCGACCAGCAGCCACGCCCAGCCGGAGCCGAAACGCCCCGCGCCAGCCGCCGCGAACTGAGTCTTGAAGTTGTCGAACGACCCGAACGCCGCGTCAATCGCCGCCGCCAGGTCTCCAGTCGGTGCGCCGCCGCCATTCGGCGACATAACCTGCCAGAACAGAGTGTGATTGGCGTGCCCGCCGCCGTTGTTACGCACGGCGGTGCGGATGTTCTCCGGCAGGCTGTCGATCGAGCCGAGCAGCTCTTCAAGCGTCTTGCCCTGAAGGTCAGCGTGCCCTTCGAGCGCCTTGTTCAGGTTGTTGACATAAGCGGCGTGGTGCTTGTCGTGGTGGATTTCCATCGTCTGCGCGTCGATGTTCGGTTCGAGCGCGTCCTTCGCGTATGGAAGCGCAGGGAGTTCGAAAGCCATGATTGCTCTCCTCTTTTGTTATTCGACACTAGAAGCGGGGCACATTGTAACACGGTCTGACAGGTATTTCACGTTTTGCGAGCGAAACTGACCTTTTGTACAGGGTTTAATCAACTGCTAAGATTACTGCCGTCATTCACGCCCCAAAGGGACAGCCGTGCTAACCGACAATCAAAGACCGCGTCTCGTGTACCCGGCGCTTGCTCTTTGGCTGCTGGCTGTTTCGATATCGCCGATCATCGTACGGCTGGCGCAGGGCGAAGCCTTGCCGAGCCTGTTCATCGCCGCCGCTCGGCTGACGCTCTCGGCGCTGATCCTGACGCCGCTGACACTGCGCGGGCATCGCGCGGAACTCGCCGCGCTGATGCGCCGCGACCTGCTGCTGGCAGTCATCACCGGCGTGATCCTGGCGATCCATTTCATCACCTGGATTTACTCGCTCGAATTCACCAGCGTGCTGATCAGCGTCGTCTTCGTGACGACCAGCCCGCTGTGGGTGGCGCTGATCGAAGTCGTGTTCCTGAAAATGCACATCCGGCGGTCGGTGCTGGTCGGCTTGCTGATCGCCGTTGCGGGCGGGCTGCTGATCGGCGTGGGCGGCGAGAGCGACACTACGGCAGGCAGTAATCCGCTGCTTGGCGGCGGGCTGGCGCTGGTAGGCGCAATCGCCTTCGCCACGTACCTCGTGCTGGGGCGCAAGCTCCGCCCGAAGCTGTCGCTGCTGCCGTACATCTGGCTAGTCTACGGCTTCGCGGCGATCTTTCTGGTGACGCTGGCGCTCATCATGCAGATTCCAATGAGCGGCTACAGCACGACCGGCTATCTGTGGGTCGTCGCGCTGGCGATCTTCCCGCAGTTGCTCGGACACTCGTCGTTCAACTACGTCCTGCGTTATCTTTCGGCGACCTACGTCGGCATCGCGTCGCAGATCGAGCCGATTGGCAGCACGCTGATCGCCTATGTGGTGTTCGGTGAGCTGCCGCTGCCGCTGCAAATCGTCGGCAGCCTGGCGATTCTGGGCGGCGTCGCCATCGCCACGCTGGTGAAGGAGACAACGGTCGCCAACGCCGCCGTCGAGGCGGCGGAAGATAGCCTGTGAACGCGACGCACACCTACTCGCGCACGGCAGCGGCGATCTGCTCAATCTGGCGGAGATGCTCGCGTTCGTGGCGCGCCATCCGGTCGGCAAAATTCAACACCGTGCGCGGGTAAGCCTTCCCCACCGTCTTGATCATCGCCACCCGCGACCAGCTTTCGAGCGGCAGTCGTTCCAGCGTCGCCAGCAGGTCAGCGCGCTGCGCGGAAAATGCGCGAAACAAGTCGAAGAAGTCCAGCGTGGGATAATTCGTCTTGTGGATATAGGAGCGCGGGCTGACCGCTCGAAACGTAGGCGTGTCCTCGGCGATGATCCGCGCGATGCAGCCGCCCCAGACATCAGCACAGGCGCGCAGGTGCGCCAGCACCTCGTTGAGCGACCATTCCTCCGGTTGAGGCGGGGCGTGCAACTGCGCCGGGGATAGATCGTCCGTCAGCGCGGCGATACGCGGCGGCGTTTCGGCGAGGGTAGCGAGCGCCTGCTCAACCGTGTAGGTTGGTTCGGACATGCCACCGCTCCTCCATCAGGTTTTGCCCACCCGCTTTGCCATCATGATATCTGGCTTGCCAAAACCATAGGCATCCGGCACAACGCCAACCAAGGTGTACCCCAGCTTGCGGTAGAACTCCAGCGGATGAAGAGCGAATCCCTGCGCGTGAGCGATATGCCCA
>JADLHH010000554.1 GCA_020848855.1 Anaerolineae bacterium
CTAGGAAACCGCCCCGGTCGAATCGCGGACGATCAGTTCGGTATCCAGACAGACGTGCGGATCGGCGATTGGCTCGCCGTCGATGCGCCGGATCAGCAGGTCAATCGCCGCCTCGCCCATCGCCGTCATCGGCTGGCGCATGGTCGTCAGCGACGGCGTCACCAGTGCCGCCATGTCGATGTCGTCGAAGCCCGTGACCGATAAATCTACACCGACATGCAGCCCGCGTTCGTGCGCTGCCTGAATCGCGCCGAACGCCATCAGGTCGTTCGAGGCGACGATTGCCGTCGGCGGCTGTTCCAGGTCGAGCAGCGCCTGGGTATGCTCGAAGCCGTTCTCGTGAAGCCAGTTGCCCTCGCGCACCAGGTCGGGATCGTAGGCGATCCCGGCAGCAGCCAGCGCCTCGGTATATCCCTGCCGGCGCTGTCTCGCGCTGGCGTGCGCCATCCGCCCGGTGATGAACGCGATGCGCCGGTGTCCCAGTTCGTACAGATAGTGCATCATGATGACGATGCTCTGGCGGTTGTTCACCTCGACCGTGAGCGATTCGCCCAGTTCGTCATCGCCCTGATAATCCACCAGCACGTAATCGCGGTCGTACTGGCGGCACAGCTCCAGCGTCCGCTGGTAGTTGTTGGGCACAATCGACACCAGACCCCGGCAGCTCCCCGTGCGGAGCATCTGCGCCAGTTCCTGTTCCTTGGAGCTGAGTTCGTTGTAAAGGATGACCGCCCAGCCGCGCCGTTTCGCCGCTTCGGAAGCACCGCGCATGACCGCCCCGGTGTAGTCGCCGGTGATCGTCCCCGGCACGATGATGCCGAGCGCACCGGTCGCGCTCTCACGCGAAAGGTGGACAAGCCCGGCTTCTTCCAGCGCCGCGTACACGCGCTGCCGGAGTTCGTCACTCACGTCCGGCTGACCGAGGATCACTTTCATGACCTGATCGAGTGGGGCATTGATACGTTTGGCGATATGCTGGAGCGTAATCTGACTGGATTCTGACATAAGTAACATATCCAACACTGAATTCACTATTTAGGCAAATCCTAACGCATTATCCTTTAATCGTGCATAAACATCACCCGCGACCGGACGCTCATCCGGCAGCCGCCGGCGCTTGCAAACCGGACGCCTGGTGATCGCATGGGGCGAATACAGAAGCCATATCGCTGTTAGGGACACGACATGTCGTGCCCGCGCCTTTCGCCTCATATCCACCCGAATTGGGCAAGCCCGGTAAAGCTGGTACAATCTGCCGCAGAAACGATCGCGCGTGTCTTCACGGCGGCATCCACCTGCAGGAATGCGCCGGGGAGCAGCCCACCCACTCCGAGGAACTGATGTCCGAACTACTCACCTACTTCCAGAGCCAGCAGCAGGCAATGGTTGACCTGCTGACAACTCTCTGCAACTTCGAAACCCCCACCCGCGACAAGGTACACGTCGACAAAATGGGCGCGTTCATGGAAGCGCAGTTCCGCGACCTGGGCGCGTCGTCGGTGACGCGCATCCCGCAAACTGAAGTCGGCGACATGCTGCTGGCGAAGTGGAATGAGACCGCCCCCGGCAAGCCGATCATGTTCCTCATCCACATCGACACGGTTTGGCCCCTCGGTACGCTGGCGCAGCGCCCGGTTACGATCAAGGACGACGGCAAGCTGTACGGTCCCGGCGCGATTGACATGAAAGGCGGAATCACCTGCGTGCTGTCGACGCTGCGCGGGCTGAAGGAGCGCGGCGAAATCCCCAACCGCCCGATCTGGGTGCTGATGACGAGCGACGAGGAAGTCGGCAGCATCTACTCGCACGACCACATCGAGGAAATCGCCCTGCAATGTGGGCTGGTGCTGGTCATGGAGCCTGCCACCCAGGAAGAAGCCCTCAAGACGTGGCGCAAGGGCATTGCCACCTACCGGCTGGATATCGAGGGGCTGCCCTCGCACGCCGGGAACGCGCCGGAAAAGGGCATCAACGCCATCACCGATTTCGCCCAGCAGGTGCTGAAGCTGAACCAGTTGAACGACTACAAGCGCGGCACGTCGGTCTCGGTGACGATGGTCGAAGGCGGCAGCGCCACCAACGTTATCCCGGCGAAAGTCACGGCGTTCGTTGACACCCGCTCGCTGACCATGCAGTCGTGGGAAGAAACCTACGACACCATGATGGGTCTCGAGCCGTTCGTGCCCGGCGCGAAGATCAAGGTCGAGAAGATCAACGGGCATAAGCCGATGGAACACAACGAGCAGATGATGCGAAACTTCGCCCAGTGCAAGCGCATCGGCGAAAGCTACGGCTTGACCGTCCGCGAGGACGGCAGCGGCGGCGCGTCGGACGGTAACACCGTCGCATCGCTCGGCGTCTCGGTGCTGGACGGCCTGGGTCCACAGGGCGACGGCTTGCACGCGCTCCACGAACAGGTGGTGATCGCCAGTATGCCGCGCCGCGCGACCCTGCTCGCCGCCATGCTCAAGGAATGGGTTTTCGAGGAATGACCGTTCGACTCCATCAGCGGTCGTCAACAGGGGTGTTCAGCCGAGCGCCCCTGCGGAAAACTGA
>JADLHH010000555.1 GCA_020848855.1 Anaerolineae bacterium
AGAGCGATCTCGAACCGTTTGTCGAGCGGCTGTTCGACGAGATGCTGGTCGGCATGGTGCTCGGCTTAAAGATCGCCGGGGATTCGTGGGCGAGCTACAACGACATGGCGATTCACGGCAACCGCGTCGGAGCACTGACGGCACTGGCGCAGGCAACCGACGCCGTGAGCACGATCAGCCCCACACTGGCGGGCTGGCTGAACCAGCTTCGCACCGTCGTCAACAATGCTGGCTATATCGAGCGGCACGCGCTGTATGGCATCCTCGGTCGCGCGCTGGCAGACGGCTGGGAACACTACGACCGGGGACGGCTCGCCGACGCCGAGCGGCTGGGCGTGCAGGCGTATGAAATCGCCCGCAATGATTCTGAGCGCAGCGCCGCCCGCCGCCTGCGCGACCTGGCGGAACAGTCGCGCGACTGGGTCGAGCGCAACGGCATCAACGACGTGAAGCGCACCCAGAACGCGCTGATGAAGATCGAGCTGCTGTACACCGCCGACGAAATCGGCGCGCGCGACAATTTTGCCGCGCAGATGCCGAGCAAGGACACGTTCCTGAAGGCGATGAACAAGGGACTGATCGATCAGTTCGTGCGCGAAAGCTCGTCGGCGGTGCGCATCCTGTTCTTCAACTACATCCTGCTGGGCGCGCTCGACGCCCACGAGAACCAGCTTGACGACGCCGCCTTCTGGCGCGACGCCGCCATGCGCACGCTGGGAGACCTGGGCGCGAAACACCCGACCACGCGCACGCTCGAAGAATACACCCAGCGGCGGCGCGATCTCAAAGCCGCCACCGACCTGCTGACCAGCATCAACGGCCCGCACGCGCTGCCGACGCTGGAAAGCTCGCGGCGGGCGCTGGAAGAAAACCCGCAGGCGCGCGTGCTTGCTCCTGCCCTGTTCAGCCTGCGCGAGCTGGAAGCCGCCACCCGCGACTGGTCGGACGGCGAATTCCGCGCTGCCGGGATCAAAATCGAGAACGCTGTGCGCGCCGTCGATGAAGTCGAGAGCAGCGCCGGCATCACGCTGACCCAGTACCGGGCGTGGCTGCGCGAACTGATGGATGCTTCGACCGACCTGCACGCCAATTCGCGGCGCATGAGCCAGATCGTCGACAGCAAGCCGACCGACCCGCCGGAGACGGTACGCCAGCTTCAGCGCACGCAGGTCGACGTGACCACGCGCCTGCTGGGCGAGGCTTACGCCGGCAACATGCGCCAGTGGCTCAACACCTACGAGCAGTTCCTTGCCATTTACACTGACCCCAGCCTGCGGCGCAGCGTCAAGCTGACCCGCTTCAACGACCTGTTTCGCGCCATGTTCATCGACCGCCACCCGGCGTACCCGCTGTACCGCCACTGGTACAATCTGGTCGAGCAGGCGCCGGAATTCCCCGCCCCGCCGACCAGCGAGCCGACGCCGCGCATCACCGAAGTCGAGGATGAAGAAGAAGACATCTTCCGCCCGTTCGTGCGCGTCGAGCCACCCGAACCGCCCGATGACGACGAGGACGACGAACCCGAAGCCCGCCCACCGCGCCGCATCGGTCGCGCTTTACTAGTAATCGCGCTCGGCTTGGTGATTCTGGTAGCAATCGGCGCGGTGATCGTCAGTCAGGGCGGTCTCGACGGGCTGCTCAGCGCCATCAACACGACGCCGACCGTCGAGCCGACGATTCCGTCAGTCGTCGCGGCAACCACCGACGAAGTGATCACCGAAACGCCCGAAGACGCTGCGCCAACCATCGCCCCGACGAGCATCCCGGTCGAAGCGACCATGCCCGGTCTGAGCGACATCACGGCGACGCTTACGCGCACGCCGACGCCGACACTCCCACCAAGCGACACGCCGGAGCCGACGGAGACGCCGACCGACGCCCCCACCGAAACGCCGACGCCAACCGACACCCCAACGCCGACTTCGACCTCTTCGCCGACGCTGCCACCCGGCGGCTTGCGCGGCGATCAAGACCTGTTCCGCGCCGTGAACTCCATGAACGCGCCAGGCTGGTCAGCAGATGAATTCTCGTTCGACACCGAAGATGGCTACTGGCGGCTGGGAACCGGCGCGGCAGTTCCCGGCGGCACGGTGATCGAAATCCCCATCCCGCAGCCGGTTCTGGAAGCCATGTACGGCAATAACGCCGCCGACCGCATCGTGAGTGTCGAGGCGGAACTGGAACTGGTCACGTTCAACCCGCCGCTGCTCATCGACAATCTGGTGTTCTTCGGCATGATGCTTAAGCCGATCAATAATCCGTCGCGTGCGGTGGGCGCGCAGGTGCAGATTCCCGAAGCGGGCGTCCTGAACATCGGGCAGCGCATCGGCGATTCGGTCACGATCTCGATGCAGCGCTCGGTCGGCTCGCAGATTGCCCGCATCCGCCTGGTGCGCGACCTCAACGGCAACCTGATCGTCGTCTACGTCAACGATGAGCAGGTCGGACCGCCGCTGCAGTTCGCGGGGCGTGACAATCCGGTCATCCCGGTTTTGTACGTTCATGCGGGCGGTGTTATCGTCCACGTCAACCGCTGGCGCGTCACACTGCAATAATTAAAAACATTCAGTTTTCATCGAGAAACATTGATGTACAATTAAGGCGACAAGCATATATGCGGAGTCTCGTGCATGTTGGCAGCCCCTTATGAAGCGGACGTACGCCCAATGAGTGCGTCCTGTGTCCTGATAGTCGAACACGATCCAGCCGTTCGTTCGCTGCTCCAGTCGCAGCTTCAGAATGATTACGAGCTGCTGTTCGCCGAACATGGCGCGGAAGTGCCACCCATGCTGCGGACTCATCCGGTCGATCTAGTGCTGCTCGACGCGGCGCTGCCGGGTATCAGCGGGCTGGACGTGCTGCGCGAGATTCGCAGCGCGACCGTCGACGCCGACGTGCCGGTGATCCTGATCACCCAGCTCAGTGACAGCGCGCTGGCGGTGCGGGGCTTGAAGCAGGGCGCGAACGACTACGTGACGACGCCGCTGAGCGCCGACGTGGTGCGGGCGCGCGTGAATACCCAGCTTGCGCTGCGCCACGCCGAAGACGCGCACCGTCAGGCGCTGAGCCAGTTGAAATTCACGCAGGAGATGCAGGAAAACTTCACGCGCATCGTCTCGCACGATCTCAAGGGACCGCTGACTAACATTCGCATGGCGCAGTTCGTGCTGCGCGATATCCTGCATGACAACAGCGAAGCGCGCGGCATCCTCGACAACATGGATGTCACGCTTAACGGCATGATCGACATGATCCGCGTGTTCCTCGACGCGATGGATTCGCAGCAGCTAGAGCCGCACATCCGGCTGTTGAACGCCCATGACCTGATCGTTCAGGTGGTGGAGCAGTACCGCTTCGCCGCCGAGCGCAAGCAGATCAAGCTGGAAATGCGCGACACCGACCACCCACTCTCCGGCGATTACAAACTGCTGCGGCAGATACTCGGCAACCTGATCAGCAACGCCATCAAGTTCAGCCCAGCGGGCGCGACCGTGCGCGTCTGGGCGGAAATGCACGAAGACCGGACGCGAATCTGCATCAGCGACGAAGGTCCCGGCATCCTGCCCGAAGAGCGCGACCGGCTGTTCGAGTTGTTCAGCAAGCTGAGCGCCCGCCCCACCGGCGGCGAAACCAGCACCGGGCTGGGATTGTGGATCGTCCGGCAGTTGGTCGAGCTTCAATCCGGGACAGTCGGGGTGGATCAGCCCGAAGCGGGGGGTTCCCGGTTCTGGATCGAACTGCCCTCGACCGAACCGGGCAGGTAAATGCGAAAGCCGTCGGCTTCGTCGCGCACGAGCGCCGAAGCCGAGTAGCGCCACAAAATGCCCACCGACCACAAGTCGCCAATCGCCCCGCCCGCGTTGAGCACCGCCGCGATCCCGCAGTAATACGCCAGCCACTGCGACACCAATGCCATCAACACCATGACCAGCAGCGTAATGCCCACCAGCGGCGCGAGCGCAACTGTCAGGTACTCGTTACGCCGAAACAGCGCCTGGTCGGCGGTGGCGTACAGCACGCCCTTCGACAGCTTCGCGCCGTAGCGCACGCGCTGCCCAAAATACGCGATGGTCACGCCGTGCAGCAGTTCATGGAGCGGCAGGACGATCACGATAGCGACGACCAGCGCCGCCCACCAGGGCACCGGCGCTTCGGGACCCGGCGCGCGCCCCACCGAAACCACCGCCCACCACACCGCCATCAGCACGAGCATGACGACAATCGGGATTACTGACAGCACGTTCAGCCAGAACAGCAGCCGATCTTCGGTA
>JADLHH010000655.1 GCA_020848855.1 Anaerolineae bacterium
AGAGCGTGGCATGCCTGCAAGGGTTGCTGGGCCGGCGGACCGCGGTAGTCTGATCCAGGCACATTGTTGCACGGAATGGACGAGGGGAGAGGCGGACGAGACATGGACAGCGGCACCATCGGCATCGTGCAGGCGGCCTACGCCGCCTTCGGCAAGGGCGACGTACCGGGCGTGATCGCGCTGCTGACCCCGGACGTGCTTTGGGAGTCGGTCGGCAATCCCGCCGATTTCCCCGCGCTTGGGCCGAAGACTGGGAGGGCGGCGGTCGAGGCCCAATTCAGGATGCTCGGCGGCCTCCTCAGCTTCCAGAGTTTCGAGCCGCGGCAGTTCTTCGCCTCCGGGCCGGACACCGTCTTCGTGCTCGGCCACTACGACCGCACCGTGATCAAGACCGGCAGGGCCGCGAACAGCGATTTCGTCCACGTCTTCGTCATCCACAACGGGAAGATCGCCTCCTACCGCGAATTCCAGGACACCGCCACGCTGGCGGCCGCCTGGCGGGGAGGGTAGCCGCTCAGGCCTTGGCCGGCCCCGTCGCGATCGGCAGGTCGGAGCGGGCGCTGTCGCCCCACTCCGTCCACGAACCGTCGTAGATGGCCGAGGGCACGCCGAGCGTGTCGAGCGCGAGGGTGAGGATCGCGGCGTTGACGCCGGAGCCGCAACTCGTGACCACCGGCTTCGCGAGATCGATGCCGGCGGCCGCGATCGCGGCGCGGAGCGCGGCCTCGTCCCGGAGCGCGCCGTCGGCGACCACCTCGGTCGAGGGCAGGCTGAAGCTGCCGGGGACGCGGCCGGACCTGACCCAGGCGCGGGGCTCGGGCGCCTCGCCGAGGAAACGGGCGCGGGGGCGGGCATCGAGGAGCTGGAAGGCGGCGGTATCGACGTTGGCGCGGACGGCCGCAAGGTCGCGAACCGGGTCCGGCGCCGGTGCGGCGCGGAAGGCGCGGGGGCGACGGGAGGTCGGAGCATCGGTCACCGGCCGGCCCTCGGCCCGCCACTTCGGCAGGCCGCCTTCGAGGATCACGACGTCGCGCGCGCCCATGATGCGGAAGGTCCACCAGACGCGGGGGGCCGAAGCGAGGCCGACGGAATCGTAGACGACGATCCGCTGGCGCTCGTCGATGCCGAGCGCGCCGACGGCTTCGGCGAACCGCTCCGGCGTCGGCAGCATGTGGGGGAGGGGGTTGTCGGTGTCGGCGACCGAGTCGATGTCGAAGAACACGGCGCCGGGGATGTGGCCGGCGGCGTATTCGGCGGCCGCGTCGCGGGTGCCGGGGAGATGCCAGCTGCCGTCGACGACGACGATGCCGGGATCGTCGAGATGCGCGGCGAGCCACTCGGTCGAGACGAACCAGCGGGAGCGGTCGGCCATCGCGCTACCCGCCCTCGGCGAAGCGGATGCGGACGCGGCGGTTCTGCTTGCCCTTCGATTCCATCTTG
>JADLHH010000556.1 GCA_020848855.1 Anaerolineae bacterium
CGGCGAATACTCGAAGGGCATGAAGCAGAAGCTGGCGCTCGTCCGTGCCATGCTCCACGACCCCCCCGTACTGCTGCTCGACGAGCCGACTTCCGCGATGGACCCGCAGAGCGCCAAGCTCGTCCGCGATGCGATTGTCGAGCTTCAGCGTGACGGGCGCACGTTTCTCATCACCACGCATAACCTCAGCGAAGCGCAGGCGCTGGCGAACCGTATCGCCATCATCCGGCGCGGGCGCATCATCGCCAGTGGCGACTTTGACGAACTGGCGCGGCATTTCGCCGGGGTCCCGCGCATGGAACTGCGCGTGCGCGGTGAACTGAACGGGCTGGCGAAAGACCTCAGCGACATGGTCACGGTAGACGAAAGCGGGCAGAACTGGCTGCGCTACACCGTCGAAGACCCGAACACGACCAACCCAGCGCTCATTCAGCGCGTCATCGGCTTGGGCATCGACATCGTCACCCTCGCGCCCATGACCCAAAACCTTGAAGACATCTATTTGCAGGTCGTCAAAGAAGATGAGGCGCAGAAAGGCGACCCTGATGAGCACTTACGCTAACCCGCTCGACCTCGGCACGGAAGAAGCGCCGGGTAACATACGCACAACGCTCAGCAACGCGCTGATCATCACCCGCCGCGAAATGCGCGACAGCTTCCGCGACTGGCGTATCATCGCGCCTATCGTCATTCTCACGTTCCTCTTTCCATTTCTCGCGCAGTTCGTCGCGGGGCGCTTCGCCGCCTTCGTCGAAGGCTACGGCGCGGCGACCATCGGCACGCGCACCGTCCCGTTCCTGCTCATGATCGTCGGCTTCTTCCCCATCTCTATTTCGCTCGTCATCGCGCTCGAAACCTTCGTCGGGGAAAAGGAACGCCGCAGCCTGGAACCGCTGCTCAGCACGCCGCTCACCAACACCGAACTGTACATTGGCAAAACGCTGGCAGCCATGCTCCCGCCGCTCATTTCCAGCTACGGCGGCATGACGGTCTACCTGCTTTTCCTCGTCTTTGGCGAACTGGCATGGCGTCCGCCGCTCACGCTCGTCGTCCAGATTATTCTGCTCACCACTGTGCAGGCGCTCGTCATGGTCACGGGCGCGGTTGTCGTCAGCAGCCAAACGACCAGCACCCGCGCCGCCAACCTGCTCGCCAGCTTCATCATCATTCCCATGACGCTGCTCATTCAGGGCGAAAGCGCGGTCATGTTCCTCGCGCCGGACGCGGAGTCGCCCAACGGTATTGGCGCGCTCTGGGCGATCATCATCGGAATGCTTGTCGTCGTCATTCTGCTCCTGCGCGTCGGCAACGGGCTGTTCAACCGCGAAGAACTGCTCGGTCGCACGCTGGACAAGCTCAACATTCGCGGTACGTTCAGCAAAATCTGGCGCAGCATTCGCGCGGTAGACGAAAAAGGCACGCCCGCCCACAGCCTCATCGACTGGTATCGGCGCGGCGTCCGGCTCAGCCTTCAGCGGCTTGGCTTGGCGGTTCCAGTTACAATTGCCGTGTTTGTCGCCGCTTTCGCGGGTGGCTACCTCATCGGTCAGCTTCCTGAATGGCAGTTGCACCTGCCGCAGGGCTTGACGCTCGGCGGTGTTGCGGGCGAACTCGACGTTTATACCGGCTTCTTCTTCGGCGCGAACCCCGCCCTGGCGATCTTCTCGCAGAACGCGCGTATTCTGCTCGGCGCGTCGCTGCTGGCGATGTTCACCTTTGGCGCTGGGGCGCTCATCCTCACGCCTGCCGTGTACATCGTCCTCGGCTACATCCTCAGTCAGGTCATCGCGGCGGGCTACAGTCCCGCCTTCATGATCCCCGCGATTTTGACGCACGGCATTGTCGAAATTCCCGTCATCGTGCTGGCGACGGCGGCTGCTCTGCATCTCGGCGCAGTCGTCACCCGTCCGCCGCGTGGCTGGACGGTCGGGCAGGCGTGGACGGCGGCGCTCGGCGACCTTGTCAAGATCGGTTTCGGCATCATTGTGCCCGGTTTGCTCGTTGCCGCGCTCATCGAAGCCTACGTCACACCGCTGGTACTGCGGGCGGCGCTCGGCGGCTGAACATGCCGTGAAACAAACCACAATGTAAGATCAAATAGGGTACAAAAAACGCGCATCAGCGTATACTAATCATCTGATGCGCGTTTTGCTATACAGCACACAACGGATTAGGGCAAACCCAACATGGCGCGAGTTATCATTCTCGGATCAGCGGCGGCAGTCAACGATGCGGAACACGACTACACCCACATGATCATTGAAGGGGAAACCGGTCCGATTTTGATCGACGCTGGCTCTAACCCGCTGGGCAAAATGCATAACCTCGGCATTGCCGACGATTCGCTTCAGGACATGATCCTCACGCACTTTCACCCGGATCACGTCTCCGGCGTGCCGAATATGTTCATGCACATGTGGCTGCTGGGGCGCAAAACGCCGCTCCGCATTTACGGGCTGAACCACTGCGTCAACCGCCTCGAAGATATGATGATGTTCTTCTCGTGGGATAGCTGGCCCAACTTCTTCCCGGTCACCTTCCACCGCGTCCTCGAACGCGCCAGTGCGCCTGTGTTCGAGAACGATGAGTTCCTCATCACGTCGTGGCCCACTAAGCATTTCATCCCCACCATCGGCTTACGCATTGTCAACAAGCGCACGGGCAAAATTCTCGCCTACACCTGCGACACCGAACCCATTCCCA
>JADLHH010000557.1 GCA_020848855.1 Anaerolineae bacterium
CCTTGCCGTCGGCGAAACGCTCGATGACGGTGAATTCGCTGACGGCGGGACGACCGTCGCGCATCACGGCGCGCTTGCGCCGATTGTTGGGGTCGCGCCCCAGCGGCACGTCGATACGCCCGGTCGAGGTTTTCGGCGTGCGTTCCAGCAGCGCAATGTAGATTTTCTCGACGGTGCGCTTCTGGAACTGCCCCATCAGCCGGTGGAGTGTCGGGGCGTTTTTGGCGACGACGATCAAGCCGCTGGTGTCCTTGTCGAGCCGGTTGACGATGCCGCGTCGCTTCGGAGCGTAGTTCATCTCGGCAACCTGCGGATAGCGGGCAAGAATCGCGTTGACGAGCGTGCCGCTGGGATTACCCGCGCCGGGATGCACGACCAGCCCGGCGGGCTTGTCGATCACGGCGAGGTCGTCATCCTCGTAGACGATGGTCAGCGGGATCGGCTCCGGGGCGATGGTGGAATCATCGGCAGGCGGCGGGACGGTGACGGTGATCCGCTCGCTGCCCTTGAGCTTGACGCCGGGCTTGACGACTGCGCCATCGACCGTGACCTGACCGTCGCGGATCAGCGCCTGCACCTGGGTGCGCGTCAGCCGGTCGCCGAGGTGCGCCGTGATGATCTTGTCCAGCCGCTCGCCGGGCGAACCAGCGGTGAAGGTGATGAGGTCAGTCATTCAGGAAGCCATTCCGCGCAGGCACACAGACCCCGCCGGGCAGACACATCGGTCTGCCCCTACAAATCCGACCGCTTGCGTATGATACGCCGAGTATTTGAGGCAAATTGACCGCCGGATAGATTATGCTACAATGAGGCTACAGACGACCAAATCAGGAGGATTATTTCTGGACTCGCTCGATTTAGCCCACCATATTGTCGATGCTATCGAAGCCAAGAAAGCCGAGAACATCGTCCTGCTCGACCTCCGCCCCGATGCGATTATCGCCGATTTTTTCATCATCTGCACAGGAAACAGCGACCGCCAGATTCGCGCCATTGCCGACGGCGTGCGCGAAGCGATCAAGGAAAACGACAGCCTGCTGCCGGTCTCGGTCGAAGGCGAGTCGCACAGCGGCTGGGTGCTGATGGACTACGGCGACGTGATCGTCCACATCTTCGGCGAAGAGCAGCGCGAGTTTTACAATCTGGAAGGCTTCTGGAAAGAAGCCAACGTGCTGTTGAGTATTCAATAAGGGCGCAGGCGCAATCTTCGATTGCATGGCTGCGCCCCCTACCCAAACGCTCCAAACGCCGCGCCCCTGTCAACGGGGGCGTCACGCTGCTATTCGAAAATCCAGGGGTCGGTAACGCGCGACCAACTGACCAGTTCTTCGGGCGTGAAAAAGTTGGCGACTTCAATCGCCCCGTTCTCCGGGCTGTCCGAACCATGCACGAGGTTGCGCCCAATCTCCAGCGCAAAGTCGGCGCGGATCGTGCCGGCGGCGGCTTTCGACGGATTGGTCGCGCCGATGGTTCCGCGTGCCGCTTCGACGGCGTTGGTTCCCTCAAGCGCCATCACGACGACCGGAGCGGACGTGATGTAGCTGACCAGCCCCTCGTAAAACGGCTTGCCCTGATGCACGGCGTAGTGCTTTTCCGCCAGCGCGCGCGAAACCTGAATGAACTTCATGCCGACGATGCGCAGCCCGCGCTGCTCGAAACGGCGCAGAATTTCGCCGGACAGCCCGCGCTGCACGGCATCCGGCTTGATGATGATCAGCGTGCGTTCCACAGATGACTCCTTACAATGCAAACGCTGCGTGTCATACGTAGGGGCACGCCCATCTCCGATGGGACGCGCGCTGTGCCCCTACATACCATTTGAGCGTTATATAACGATTATCGTGGGGATTATAGCTGATTGAGCGCTTCGCGGTAAGTGTTGAGCGCCGCCTGAAGCTTGCCCTGCCGCATCAAGCCGTCGCCCAATACCCGATACACAGACGGCGTCGTCTTGTACGAGCGGACAAGCTGTGTCAGTTCGGCAACGACCGCCTCCAGTTCGGTGCTGCTGCGGATCATCGACTCGTAATCCGCCAGCGCGCCTTCAAGATCGCCGCTGCGCTCGCGGTCGCGCGCCCGTTCGAGCACGGCAGCCACCTCGCCTTCGGGAACGCGGGCAGGCGCTGGTGTTGGCGCAGGCGTTGGCAGGGGTGTCACGACCGCCTGAACTGGCTCCGGTTCGGGTTCGGGCGCAGCGAACACCTCCGGCTCGGCGATAGTCTCGACCAGCCAATCCGGCACTTCCTCCGGTGTGACCGAGTCCTCGACTTCCTTGAGCCAGTCGGGCACATCGCCGAACACATCCACCTCGGCGGCGGCATACACTTCGACTGGTTCCGGCTCGGCGGGCTGCTCCTCGCCGCCCATCCACACCGGGATCGGCTGCGGCTGCCCTGCCGCAAGGTCTTTTTCTTCGGCTAAGGCAGCTTCCGCCAGTTCGGGCAGGGCTTCCTCATCGGCGATCTGTTGATCGACGGCGGCGACGCGCGCCGGGTCGGCGATATTCTGCTGATACCAGCCGGGCACGGTGGTGATGTCGATTTCGCCACCCTGCTCGTACTCGGCGTCGAAGGCTTCTGTCCAGGGATCGTTGGGGTCAACCTCAACTTCGGCAGCGGACTGCGACGCCACGATGACCGGTTCGGACGGCGCGGATTCTTCCTCCGGCTCGAAGATGCTTTCCAGGTCGGACTCTTCGCCTTCGATCATATCCGAGGTCAGCCAGTCGGGCATCGCTGTCGAGGCTGCCTCGGAAGGCGGCGCGGCGAACATTTCGTCGAGTGGCTTAGTCGGCGTGGGCGCGTCTTCGACGGGGCGCATCTGCGAGAGCCAGTCGGGGAGTTCGGCAGGCTCCGGGGGCAAATCGTCCACTGCTTCGAGATATTCGTCCTCTTCGGCAAGCTGATCCGCCTGCTGGTCGAGGAAATACTGCATCTGCTCGCGCGTTACCGTGCCGGTGGAAATCGCGTCCTCGATGGCGTCAATCGACATCTCATCGTCTTCCGATTCGGACACCTGCGTGGCGAGAACGCCGTCTTCGCTGTAGCCCTCTTCGCCCGCCAGCGATTCCAGCCACTGCGCCGGGTTTTCGAGCGCTTCCGGCTCGGCGGTGCGGCGCGTCGGCAGCGTATCGAACGAGAACGGCTGGTATTCCTCATCCTCGACTTCGGTGTCGCCCGGCTGCGGGATGTTCATGCGTGCGTCGGTGGTGAGTTCCTCGTCCTTCGCGCCCTGACGCTTGGCGAGCGTCTCCAGCCATTCCATCGGGTTGACGCCCTGCGCGAACGGGTCGAGCTTCTCTGATTCTTCCTCGTCGTCCGCGCCGAGCCGTTCAAGCGACTCTTCGGCGACCTGCGAGCGAGCGAGGTCTTCCAGCCAAGCCATCGGGTCGGTGGGCGCGGCTGCGGGCGCTTTGGGCGCTTCCACGACAGGCGCAGGCGGCGAAGGTGGTGGCGCAGCAGGCTTGAGCGGCGCGTCGGACAGATCGAGGTTGAACAGGTCGTCAGTCTGGTCGGCGGCGAGGCTTTCGAGCCAGGCAAGCGTCCCGGTGACGCCGGGGGTCGGTGGTGGTGGCGGTGCTGGCTTGGCGGCAGGCTGCGCGGGAACCGGGGTCGGCGTGGTCATTCGCGGCGCGGGCGGTGGCGCGGCAGCAGCCGGCGCTGCTTTGGGCTTATCGTCTTCCTGTCCATAGGGCACATAACCCGGCTCGTCGATCACCACCGTGCTGGGATCAATCTCGGCGATGTCCATGTCCGCGGCAGTCGTGAAGCCTTCGGATGCGCCCTGGCGTTTCGCCAGAGTCTCCATCCATGCCATGATTTCTTCCTGCGACATACTGTCGAAGTCGGGCATATTCTCGGACATTACGCGTCCCTCTCAAGCAGAATCAACGCAGCCATTCGGGCACATCGGCATCGGCATCATCGGAAGGCCAGTCGGGGAGATCGTCATCGGCGCTGCTGTCATCCGGCGACACACTGGACGACCCCAGCCAACTCGGCAGACGCGAGAACGCGAATTCCGGGCGGCGGGTCGCCGCTATTTCTTCCTCGACAAGATTGTTCAGCCACGCGAATTCGCGCTGTGCCGTGTCGTCGTCTACGGGTTCTTCTTCGTCTTCGTCGGCATATTCTTCACTGCCGGGTTCGTAGTCCACGTCCAGACCCGGAACCATCGCGTTCAGCCAGTCGGGCGCGTTGTGCGCAGGCGTCGCTTCGAGGAAGGCATCGTCGGCTTCAGAGAGGAAACCGTATTCCTCCTCCTGCTCTGGCTCGTAGTCTTCCTCATCATAATCATCGCCCACTTCGGCGATGCGTTCCTCTTCGATTTCATCTTCTTCGAGCAGCGGCTGTTCGGCAGCGACAGCTTCTTCGCCCGCTTCCTCGTCGTCCAGCCACGACAGATCATCTTCGGCGATCTGCGGCTCGGTATCGGCTTCCGGCTCCAGTTCGGACAGCCAGCCTGGAATCGCTTCGGCAACCGGCTCTTCCGGTTCAGGCAGCGGCTCCACACTGAAGGGCATTACTGCTTCGATTTCCTCAACGTCCTCGTCGCCCAGCCCGGCGCTGGCGAGCCAGTCGGGCATTTCCGCCGTGATTGCCGCCGGTTCGGATACCTCAGCTTCGCCAGATTCGGCTTCGTCGCTCATCCACGGGAAGTCACCATATTCGGCGGCGGGCTGCTCGACTGCTTCTTCCTCGTCTACCATCCACGGGAAGTCGCTCGCGTCCGGCGGCTCCAGTTCCGGTTCCGGCTCGGCTTCAGGCTCCACGTCCATCTCCGGTTCGGGTTCGCTCATTTCGGCTTCCGGCATCGTTTCGGTCGATTCGACTTCTTCCGGCTCCAGCGCCGCCATCCAGTCGGGTATGTCGCCTTCGGTGAGCGCTTCGGCTTCATCCGGCTGGACTTCGTCAGGCTGGGTTTCTTCAGCGGCACTGAGCCAGCTCAGGTCTTCTTCGGCTGCCGGCTCGGCGTCCGGCTCCGACTCTTCTTCTTCGGGCGCCATCTCGGATAGCCAGTCGGGCATCTCTGCCGCGACCGCTTCAGATTCGGCTTCCTCGGACTCTTCGGTCATTTCTTCCGGCTCGTCCGCCATCCACGGGAAGTCGCTCATATCGGGCGGTTCCAGTTCCGGCTCAGATGATTCGGTGCTGTCATCGGCTGCGGATACCGACTGCGCGTTCGGCTCCAGATTCGCCAGCCAGTCGGGTATCTCCGCTTCCACAAGCTCGGCTTCGGTGTCGTCGCCCGTTTCGGCTGCGCCCAGCCACGACAGATCCCCTTCAGCGACAATTTCGGCATCGTCGGTTTCGCCCGATTCCGCTTCCGGTTCCAGTGCCGCCATCCAGTCGGGCATCTCCGCTTTCAACGCTTCCTCGGTATCGGCAGCCTCGAGGGCGTCATCCGGCTGCGACACCAGACTGCGCATCCAGTCCACGTCCTCGTCTTCGGGTTCTACAGGTTTGTGCAAATACTCGTCACTCATCCCCGTCTCTTCCTCCGCCGCCTCAACCGCCAACTGCGCGACCGGTTCGCCCGCATCCAGCGTGAATTCGTCACCGAACGAGGCTTCGCCTGTGAGCGCTTCTCTGCTCGACTCCGGTTGGTCGAGTTCCAGCAGCCAGTCGGGGTTTTCCGTAACCGGCGGCTTTGGCTCGGTCGCCAAGCCGAACTGGTTCATCCATTCGTCCATTTCATCGTCGACGACCGGTTCTTCCGCCGGCTTGCTGATCCAGTCGAGGTTGGCTTCCTGAAGCATGGCAGTCAACCCCTTGCGCGCGCCGGGAACGACCGGCTGCACGTCTTCGGAGGATGGTTCATCCTCCTCAGTGGTCTCGGCAGCGGCGAAACCCTCCCACACGTCTGCCGAGTCGTCGGCAGCCAGCCCGTCGAGGCTGAGCGCTTCGTCCAGCAACTGCTCGTCCCGAAGCCAGTCGAACGGTTCCAGTTCGGCATCAACTTCGGGGGCGTCCGAGAGCACGTCGTCGAGCGTCACGCCGGAGTCATTTCCGCGCCAGGCGAACGGGTCGTCGTCATCGTCGGCGGGCGCAGCCGAGACGGGCGTCACATGCTCTGCGCCCGGTTCCAGTCTGGAATCGCGCAGCCACGCCATCGGGTCGCCGTCGTCATCGTCAGCGGGTGCACCGACAAATGCTGCTTCATCATTCGTATCATCCGTGCCCTGCCCGGCTGTCGAGTCGCGCAGCCACGCCATTGGATCTTCCTCTTCGATGGTGGGCATCGAATCATCAAACAGGTCTTCGTAACGAGCATCGTCAATACCACCATCGACGATCTCGACGCCAGCACCGTGCAGCCACGCCATCGGGTCGTCAGGGTCAAGCGTCGAGGGCGCTGCGAACATAGCTTCCAGTTCATCGGCATCCGCCGGTTCGGGCTGCCCGAACATGTCGTTGAAGTCGATGTCTTCCTGCTGCTCTTCTTCCGCCATCGCGGCGAAGCGCACTGAAGTCGGCTCGTTGACCGTTTCAGCTTCCGGTTCGGGCGCGGCGGCATTTCTGCCGCTGAGCATGGCGCTCGCCCAATCGGAGAGGTCCTCGCTCGGAGTCTCCTGCACGACTTCGCCCGCCGGGGTGGGCAGCGAGGCGATCTCCTGCAGCCAGTCGAGCCGCGAACTGGCGAGTTCGCTCTGCGCGGTGCGGACGTAATCCAGCTCGTCCAGCTTGAAGGCATCGTCTTCGGGCGGATAGCCCTGCGCGACTTCAACAGCAAGATACGGATCGACCGCTTCCAGCCGGTTGACGTAGCGCTGAGCATCGGACGGTCGATTGACGTTGAGCCATAACTCCGCCATGATCTTGTTGGCTTCGAGACAGTCCGGCAGAACGCCGAGCACTTCAAGCGCAAGCTCGGCGGCTTCTTCCTGCTCGCCGTGCTCCTGCAGTGTCTGCGCGAGCAGCAGCTTGAGGTCAAGGCGCTCGTTCATACGTGAAAGCGCGCTCCGCAGGGTGTCAACCGCCTGATTGTACGCGCCGCTGCGAGCGTACTGCCGGGCGACGGCGGCGGACGTGAGCTGAATTTTGAGGTTGTTAATGTTGCGGTGCAGGCTGTACAGCGCGCGCAGCGCGTCGATGATGTCCTTGTCGTTGGGGCGCTGCTCGAACGCGCGCTCCAGGTGCCAGATGGCTTCGTCCGAGCGCCCCAGACGCTCGTTCGCCTCGCTCAGCGCCAGATGCGCCTGATAGTCGTCGGGGATAACACTGAGTACGCGGCGCAGCGATTCGCGCCCTTCCTCCCAGCGCCCACTCATGACCAGCCCCCGCCCTAAAAACCGGTATGCAGTAACATTTTTCGGGTAGAACTGCAGAATTTGGCGGCAGTGGAGCAGGACTTCGTCAACGGCGCGTTCGCTCAACAGATTATTGAGCTTGGAGAAATACTCTTTCAGGCTTATCTCTGGCATATTTCATCCACGAGTCCGAAGGACATCGCTTGCCTTAAGCACAAAATTCACACAGTCTCGATCATAGCATAACATTGGGAGTACATTTGCATCCTTCAGGTTTGTACTTTGTAATTCACTTGTAACACTGCCAATATGGGCAGGCATTTGTGGAGTCTTCACAAGAAGTCACCGGTAGTTTTCTTGTTGGCTGTCTGGTCAAGAGACGCTAAACTTACACCGTCTTATGACGCTGAGGAGGCGACACGACATGAACAAAAGACTCTTCTTGGGATGCCTGGTACTGGCGCTGATCGCTTTGACCGTTGCCCCAGCGCTGGCGCAGGATGAATTCGTATTTGGTTTGGTACTGGTGGGACCGGAAAATGACCATGGCTGGAGCCAGGCGCATTACGAAGGCGGGCAGTATGCCGAAGCGCAGAACCCTGGCTCGAAAATGATCTTCTTCCCCAGCCTGAACCCCGCTGACAACCCGCAAGCCACGCTTCAGGATGTGGTCAGCGAGATGGTCGACCAGGGCGCGAAGCTGGTCTTCACGACTTCGGACGACTTCCAGAACGATACCGACCCGGTTGCGGAAAACTTCCCGGATGTCACCTTCATCGCCGTGTCGGGCGACCACGTCCTGACCGGCGTCGCCCCGGCGAATGTCGGCAACGTGATGGGCAAGATGGAATGGGGCAAGCTGATGGCGGGCTGCGCCGCTGGTCTGGCGACCAACACCGGCAGCATCGGCTACCTGGGACCGCTGATCAACGATGAAACCCGGCGTCTGGCGGCGTCCGCTTACCTGGGCGCGCGCTACTGCTACGAACACTATAAGGGTGGCAATCCCGCTGACCTGACCTTCACGGTCACGTGGATTGGCTTCTGGTTCGGCATCCCCGGCGTCACGCTCGACCCGACCGAAGAGACCAACACCTTCTTCGACAGCGGCGCGGACGTGGTGATTTCCGGTATCGACACCACCGAAGCGATCGTCGTCTCCGGGCAGCGTGCGGAACAGGGTGAGAACGTGTTCGCCGTGCCATACGACTACGCGGGCGCGTGCGATGTCGCGCCGGCGGTGTGCCTGGGCGTGCCCTACTTCAACTGGGGTCCCGACTACGCCACAATCGTGAAATCGGTGATGGACGGGACGTGGGAGCAAGGTTGGGACTGGACTGACCCCGACTGGAGCGACATCAACAATCACGACACGTCGGCGGTTGGCTTCCTGAAGGGTCCGGCACTGGCGGAAGAACTGGGCGCGGACATGGACTCGTTCATCGCCGACCTGGCAGCATACGCGACCAACCCGTTCGTACCAGAGAGCTTCGCCCTGTGGGCGGGTCCGCTCAACCTGCAGGACGGCACGCAGCTTGCCGCCGCCGGTGAGATCGTGCCGCCGCTCGACGTGTGGTATCTGGAGCAACTGCTGGAAGGCATGACCGGCGCGAGCCAGTAAAAATAGTGCTGAGTAACGAGTACTGAGTGCTGAGGGGCATGGTGCGAGATGACTTCGCCATGCCCCTTTTCATTTCTTTCGGTGCGTGGGCAAGTTCGTTATGATAGACAGGCAGTATGAAACAGGCAGTACGGTCCGCCGGGCGCGGCTGTCGAGCGCGCTCCTTCAGTGATTGACTGAACAACCCAATGGACATTGAACTCAGGCACATTCACAAGCGCTTCCCCGGCGTCCACGCCAACGACGACATCAGCTTCACGGTAAAAGGTGGGCGAATCGTCGGGGTGCTGGGCGAAAACGGCGCGGGGAAATCGACGCTGATGAAAATTCTCTCCGGCTACCAGCCGGCGGACAGCGGCGACATCCTGCTCAACGGGCAGCGCGAGACGTATCACCGCCCCGAAGCCGCCATCGCCGCCGGGATCGGCATGTTGCAGCAGGACCCGCTCGACGTGCCGGCGTTCACTGTGCTGGAAAACATGGTCTACGGGCAGCCGGGCAGCGTGATCTTCAAACGCCGCGAAGCGCAGAAACAGCTTGGCGAACTGTGCGGGCGCTTCGGCTTCGCGCTCGACCCGGACACGCCAATCGCGTCGCTGAGCATCGGGCAGCGGCAGCAGCTTGAGATCGTGCGCCTGCGGGCGCTGGGCATCAAAACGCTGATTCTCGACGAGCCGACGACGGGCATTTCGGCAGAGCAGAAAACGCTGCTGTTCGACACGCTGCGGGCGCTGGCAAAGACCGACGGCATGAGCGTACTGCTGGTCTCGCACAAGCTGGAAGATGTGATCGCGCTGTGCGACGAGGTGGTGGTGCTGCGCGCCGGGATGCTGGTGGGCGAAGCGCAGATGCCGGTCACCAAAGCCGAACTGGTGAGCATGATGTTCGGGCAGGAACTCGCGCCGCAAACGCGTGAGCGCGTGGCGCTCGGCGAGCCGGTGCTGTCGCTGGATACCGTCACGCTGCGGGGCAAACGGGTGTCGGTCGAAGACCTGACGCTGCACGTCCGCGCCGGCGAAGTGATCGGGCTGGCAGGTCTGGACGGCAGCGGGCAGGAGTTGATCGTGCGGGCGTGCGCCGGGCTGCTTAAGCCGCACGGCGGCGCGGTGCGGGTCAGCGGGCGCGACCTGAGCGGCAAGCCGTACCGCGACTTTCTGCGCGCCGGCGTGGCGTTCGGGGCGGCGGGCAGGCTGGA
>JADLHH010000558.1 GCA_020848855.1 Anaerolineae bacterium
ATCGTCGGGATGAGCGGCAGCGGCGTCGAGCGCGGAGTCGGGGTCAGGGTCGGGCGAGCCGTTGGCTCGGCGCCGCGAAAACGCTTGCACGAAGCCAGCAGGAGCGCGACGCAGACCAGCCCGATGATGAGGATGTGCGTTTTGCGGTTAATCGGCGTGCCTCCACGATCACTACTTGCCTACCGTAATCGTAACCGTCTTCGCCGCTTCCATAACTTAAGGCTTGACCAGCTCCACGCTGCGCGCCCCGACGACGTTGTTCAGCGAGTCGATGCCCACCTGCTCGTGAATCAAGCCTGCCCAGCAGTTCTGCGGGTTGTACGCTTCGAGATCGGTCATGCGCACCGCGCCCCACACCACCGCCCGCGCCCCGGCTGGCAGGTAGCGGTAGGTGTTGCCGGTCGCCGGGTCATAGGCGGTTTCGAGGACACTCTCGTCGCCAATCGCCCAGCGCCAGGGGTAGTCGCTCATCGCCGTCTCGCAGTCGATGCCCACGCGCCACGCGCCGGCTTCATCCGGCAGCCCCAGCGTCGATGCCCGCTGATCCCACTCGTACACCGTGCCCGGCTCCGGTCCCGATGTGCGGATCGGCACGTCGCCGTAGTTCTCGACCGTCAGCTTGAACACCAGCAGATCGCCAACCGTCAGGCTGAGGTCGTTCATGTTCAGCGCCGCCGGGTCGTCCGGCGAATCGATCAAATCGCCCGGCTCGTCGCGCGCCGTCAGGAAACGGTCTTCCCACGCGCGCGTCTCGAAGACGACGGTCGCGCCGGTGGGCTGCGGGATGATCTGTGCGTAAGGTTTGCCGCCCTGCTCGATGGTCAGTTCGGCGATGCGCTGCACTTCCTGCCCAACGGCGTCGCGCGCGAACGCCACCACCTGATACGTACCATCAGGTGGCGGGTCGGCGTTGAGGTCGACGCCGCCGTCGTAGTCGAACAGATGCCGCCCGTACTGGTTCGGCAGCACGTCCTGCTGGTACTCTGCCAGGTAGATCGGCTGCCCGGTGGCGTCGATCAAATAGGCAGTCAGGTTCGCGTCCTTATTCAGAAACACGTTGATGTAGGTGCGGTCGGCGATACCGTCCTGATTCGGCGTGAAGGTTGGCGGAAACACCGTGAATTCGGGCATCAGCGGCAGCGCCGCGTCGCCATTTTCGATCACCAGCGTGCCGCCGTGTTCGTCGCTATTGCCATCGTCATCGACCGCCGTCAGGCTCCACGTATACGTCCCATCCGGGATCAGTCGGCGGACGATCTCCTGCTCGCCGAACGATTCGCCCGGCAGCGTAAAACCATCAACCACGCCGCTGAACGCCACGCTGTAGTGGTCGGGAATGCGCGCCGCGTCCTGGCGGAAGCCGTATACGCTGCCGTCCTCGCCGGTGAACGTCAGCGAAACGCGGGCGTTACGCGAAAGCTCGTAGCTCAGGATGGTGACATCGTCGCTCCCGTCGGCGTTGGGGGTGATCGTCGTCGGCGCGAATGCGGCGTCAATGATCAGCGGACGCGACGGCGCGATCAGATACTGCCCGATCACGACCACCACAACCAGCGCCGCCAGCGCGGCGATCAACGTAAGCCAAACTGGAATCCGCATAGCGCCTCATCCACTCATCGAAACCAAACCAACGCGAGTCTAAGCGCTGCAGCCGCAGAAATCAATGTCGCGCGTAGCGAACGAAGGTCGACCGTCGGCATTCGTTTCGTAGGGGCGCACGGCTGTGCGCTCGCACCTGACCACCACATTTTCGACGCTCCGCACAGTCGGACAGTCATGCAAACCGGGACAGGTAGGGGCAGACCCGTGTGTCTGCCCGGCTGCACTTGGGCGAACACAGAGGTTCGCCCCTACATCCTCGCACAGCCGATGTCGCTTGCGCCGGCGCGTCATTCACACTATATTTGCCTATAGCAGTCGAACTTCTGGTCGACGCTTTACCCCAATTCCGCATTGGAGTAAAATAGAACCTTACCCCCCGGTACGCGAAGTAAAGGAATCATGTTGACCGACTCAACAGGCGCGAACGACTTCTATATCATCGAAAATGCCGAGCCGGATGAAGATGGCTTGATCGAATGCCCGGTCGTCCCGCTGCGCGAAGGCGCGATCTTCCCCAACGTCATCTCGCCGATCGCGCTGACCGGCAAGCGCGCCATCAATGGGGCGGAAGCGTCGCAGGAACCCCAGCCGACCATTATCGGCGTCGCGCAGATCGACCCCAACACGGTCGATCCGGGCGCGGACAAGCTGTACACGGTCGGCGTCGAAATCGCGCTGGGGCGCATCCTGCGCCTGCCGGATAACAGCTTCAGCGCGCTCGGTCAGGGGCGGCGGCGCGTCGAAATCGTGCGCTTCACCCAGACACGCCCGTATCTGATCGCCAAAGCGCGCCCCCTGGCGGAGATTAACCCGAACACCCGCCGCACCAACGCCATGATGCAGGCGGTGCTCAACCTGTTCAAGCGGGCGATTGAGCTGAACGACAACATCCCGGAAGAAGTGCTGCTCTACGCGCTCAATGCCAACAACCCCGGCTGGCTGGCAGACCTGATCGGCTCGACGCTGACGCTGCCGGCGGAGGAACGCCAGCGATTGCTGGAGACGCTCAACGTTGAAGAGCGGCTGGATCGAGTCGCCGAGCTGCTCAGCCAGGAATTGAGCGTCCTCGAACTCAAGGACGAGATCACCAGCCAGGTGCATCAGGAGATGGACCGCACCCAGCGCGAAATCTACCTGCGCGAGCAGATGCGTGTCATCCAGAACGAACTGGGTGAGGAAGACGTCTTCCAGCAGGAGATCAGCGAAGTCCGCGAGCAGATTGCGCAGGCGCAGCTACCGCCGGAAGTTAACGAGAAAGCGCTGAAGGAACTCAGCCGCCTGGCGATGATGCCGCCGATGTCGCCGGAAGTCGGCATCGTGCGGACGTATATCGACTGGCTGACCGGCGTGCCCTGGCACCAAGCCACCGAGGATCAGCTTGAAGTGGCGACGGCGCAGGATATCCTCGACCGTGAGCACTACGGCTTGCCGAAGGTGAAAGACCGCATCCTCGAATATATCGCCGTGCGTCGGCTCGCCCCGGATGAGCAGAACAGCCCGATTTTGTGCTTCGTGGGACCGCCTGGCGTCGGCAAAACGTCGCTCGGCAAGAGCATCGCCTCGGCGCTGGGGCGCGAATTCGTGCGCGTAAGCCTGGGCGGGGTGCGCGACGAAGCCGAGATTCGCGGTCACCGCCGCACGTACATCGGCGCGATGCCCGGTCGTATCGTGCAGACGATGCGCCGCGCCGGGACGGTCAACCCGGTGTTCATGCTCGACGAGATCGACAAGCTGGGCATGGATTTTCGCGGCGACCCGGCGGCGGCGCTGCTCGAAATCCTCGACCCGGAGCAGAATTTCGCCTTCTCGGATCATTATCTCGACGTGCCTTACGATCTCTCGAAGGTGCTGTTCATCACTACCGCCAACGAGCTAGACCCGCTGCCGCCCGCCCTGCTCGACCGGCTGGAGCTGATCGACTTCCCCGGCTACATCGAGGAAGAGAAGATCGCCATTGCCCGCCAGTTCCTGATCCCGAAGGCGATTCAAGTCAACGGCTTGACCGATCACAAAGTCCATTTCAGCGACTCCGCCCTGCGCACGCTGATCCGCGAATACACCTACGAGGCGGGCGTGCGCAACCTCAACCGCGAGATCGCCAACGTCTGCCGAAAAGTCGCGCGGCAGGTCGCTGAGAAAAAGCGCCACCCCGCCCGCATCGACATCCGGCATCTCAACAAGTTCCTGGGACCCGCGCCGTTCGACGATTTGCGCGCCAACGATAAGGACGAGATCGGCGTGACGACCGGCATGGCGTGGACGCCGTTCGGCGGCGACATCCTGACGATTGAGGTACAGGTGCTGGCGGGCAAAGGCACGCTGCTGCTGACCGGTTCGCTCGGCGACGTGATGCAGGAATCGGCGCAGGCGGCGCTCAGCTATATGCGCTCGCGCGCCGAAGACCTGGGCGTGCCGTTCGACGATTTCGACAACCTCGACGTACACGTCCATGTGCCCGAAGGCGCTGTCCCGAAGGATGGACCGTCCGCCGGGATCACGCTGGCAACGTCGATCATCTCGGCATTCACCGAGCGCAAAGTCCGCAGCGACTTCGCCATGACCGGCGAGATCACCCTGCGCGGCAAGGTGCTGCCGATTGGCGGCGTCAAGGAGAAGGTGCTGGCGGCGCACCGGGCGCGCATCAAGCACATCATCCTGCCCAAGATGAACGAGCGCGATATGGTCGATGTGCCAAAGGAAACGCGCCAGCAGCTTGACATTCACTACGTCGAAAACATGCAGGAAGTACTCGACCTGGTGCTGCTGCCGGAGCCAACCGGCGAGCGTCGGCTCGAACGGATTCGCCGCGAGCGCGATAAAGACTCGCAGGACGACGAGTCATGAAGCATCGCCCGACGCTCAAAGCATCGGGCTACGAGTTCAAGCCTGCTGAACCAGGCTTTAGAGAGCCGTCTTTAGGCGGCTTGATTTACCCAGCCGGAGGCTTTGAGCCTCTGGCGGAGGCAAAACGCGATGGCTTCAGATGATCTGTGGCTCCTGGTCAAAAGCGGGCGTTCGGAGCGCCTCGACTGGTTGAGCGAGAACGCGCCGCTCGACACGATGGCGGCGATCCTCACGGCAATGGCGAACAGCCAGGGCGGGACGCTGGTGCTTGGCTTGATCGGACCGACCGCGACGCTGCTGGGCGTGCGCGACGCCAGTTCCGCCATCGACCGCGTGATCCAGGCGGCGCTTTCTATCGAGCCGGCGCTGATCATCCCCATGCCCCGCCCGGCGACGCTCAAGGAAAAACAGGTCGTCGTCGTTCACATCCCGCCGGGGATGCCGCACGTCTACGCGCTGGATGGGCGCTATCTGATCCGGCAGGGCATCGAAAACACGGCGCTCAAGCCGCGCGAGCTTCGCCGTCTGATCATCGAGCGCGGCGAACTCAGCTTCGAGACCGACATCGCGCACGGCACCAGCCTGGACGACATCGACTGGGACAAGGCGAAAGCCTACCTGACCACGCTCGGCGGCATCAACGAAGCCGAAGTCGAAATGGCGCTGTTCCGGCGCGGCTGCCTCACCCAGCAGGAAGGACGCCTGCGCCCCACCAACGCCGGAATCCTGCTGTTCGGCAAAGACCCGCAGCGCCATATTCGCGGCGCAGAAATCACCGCCGCGCGCTTCCCCGGCGACACCATGAGCGACAGCTTCAAGCGCGAGGATATCGGCGGGACGATCCCTGACCAGATACGCCGTGCCGAAGCCTTCCTGCGCGACCATCTGCGCAAGGATGTCAGTATCGGGCGGACGATGGCGCGCGACGAATCGTTCGAATACCCGCTCGAAGCCGCTCGCGAGCTGGTCGTCAACGCCGCCGCCCACCGCGATTACAGCATCGCGGGTGACGGCATCCGGCTGTTCATCTTCCGCAGCCGCATGGAAGTCACCAGCCCCGGCGGCTTGCCGGGACCCGTCACCATCGACAACATCAAGGACGAGCGCTTCTCGCGCAACCCGGTTATCGTGCAGGTGCTTTCGGACATGGGCTTCATCGAGCGCCTCGGCTACGGTGTTGACCGTGTGATCGACCTGATGCAGGAGAAGAAGCTGCGCGCCCCGCAGTTCGAGGAGACGGCGGGCGGCTTTCGGGTCTCGCTCTACAACGACCCGGTCGAAGAGAAGCCGGTCGAGCCGCCCAAGCCCGATCCGTTCAAGCTGGATGGGCAGTACAAGGGAAAGCCGCTCAATACGCGCCAGGAAGTCGCGCTGCTGTACGTGCTCCGCGACGGCAACAGCCGCATCACCAACAGTGACCTGCAGACGCTCTGCCCGGACGTTCACCCGGAAACGATCCGGCGCGACCTTGCCGATCTCGTGGCGAAGGACATTTTACGCAAGTTGGGGGAAAAACGCGGCTCGTACTACGTGCTGAATGACGCCACGTAGGCGGATCGTTGATTGCTCCTTGCGTAAGTCTGTTTTATAGTGTTATTGCCGGGCTTTGCGAAAGGAATATTGTCATGCTCTCGCGCGTCTCGTTGATCATCCTGCTCGTGACTGTCGCCCTGTTGGCAGGTAGCTGCAACATGGCGGCGCAGAGCACGGCTGCCCAGCCGCTCGATCAAATCTCGACGGCTGCCCCCAATATCACCTGCAACGAACTGGTCACGCTCGCCGAAACCACTGTCGGGCTGGTGTGCAACGGCATTGGTCGCAACCAGGCGGGCTACGGCAACCGCCTCGTCTCGGTCGAGTTCGCGCCCGGCTCGAATCGCGCCTTCAACCAGTCGGGCGACATTGTTGATCTG
>JADLHH010000559.1 GCA_020848855.1 Anaerolineae bacterium
GAAAACTGCCTGATGCTGGACGACAAGGAACTGCCGCTGCTCAACGCGAAACAAGCGGGGATGCGAACGATCCAGATTCGGCGCGATCCGGCGTCACCGGCGTTCGCGGTCGATAGGGTGCTGCCCGACCTGCGCGGGCTGGTCGATTACTGCCTGTCGTCATCGCCAGAGCGCTCGTGAGACGCGGCGCTACGATCCCGTGCCGAGGCTGCGAATCGCGTCGTAGACTAGATAAAGCTCCGGCGGCGTCATGCCATCCACCGAGGCGATGGTGCGGCTGCCGTTGGGGCTGTTGACCGTCAGTGAATAGCGGTAGGCGTCGGCTGGGCTGCCGGGACCGGTGAACGTCCCCTGCAATTCGTAGAAGTGAATCTGGTCGAGCAGCGAGGCGATCTGCTGCACGTCGTCGGCGCTGACGGTGCTGGTCTCGCCGTCACGGATCAGCTTGCCATCGCCGAATAGCTGGATCGTCTGGGTGATCCCGGCGATGCCGCCCGCCTGCGCGAAGTACAGATCGTCGATCACCACAGGCACGGGCGTTGGGGCGTTCGGCGTCCGCTGCTCGTCCGGCACGACCAGCGTGCCCGCACTCGGCGCGCCGACGGTCGCCGCCATCGTCGCCAGCACGGTATCGCCGACCGCGACCGGGTTGGTTGTCGGCGCGTCGGTCGGTGGGATGGGCGTCGCGGTCGGCTGCGGCGTGCCGCTGCAAGCCGCCAGGATGAGCGCGCATATCGCTGCCGCAAACAGAACTGACCGCATAGCAACCTCCCTGAAGATCACGGGTGTATCCCGTACCGTGCATGGGATCTCTGATTCACATTCTAACCGCATTGGGATACGCCGTGACTTAAGCCGCCGGGTGTTCAGATTTTACGACAAACAGCCGCACAACCCCGACCAGCCCGATACCCGCCAGCAGCGTGGCGGGCGGCAGCAGCGGCAGCGAATAGCGCTGCCAGGGCAGCGGGTTGGCGAGCAGGCTCGCCGCCGTAACCAGCACCCACACCAGCAGCCCGGCAGAAACCCCGTCGTGCGAGCGCAGCCGAAGCAGCGAAAAGACGATCCCCGCGCCTGCCAGCAGCGTCAGCGCGCCGCCGGCGACGCTCCCGAACTGCCAGCCGCTGAAGGGCGACGCCATGTAGCGCTCAATATCACTGACGACCGCCGGAAAATCGCCCCAGAATGTCACCTCGAAATGCTGGGGCGGCGTGAGGAACGGCTCGGTGACGATGCCTTCGACGCGCTGCGCCAGCGTGGTGGGCGCCAGCGGCTCGGACGTCACCTGAATGTCGAGCAGCACGGCGCGGGCTTCGAGCAGATTGAGGAGGCGGGCGGGTGGGTTGTTCCACAGGGCGGGCGACAGCGCCACGAACAGCGCGACCATCAGCGCCGCCGCGATCACCAGCTTCGAGGCTGTTAGCAGCAGGGCGCGCCAGCGCAGGTGGATCAACTCGGCGGCGAAAATCCAGCCGAGGGCACTCACCACGAACACGATCCCGCTGTGTTTGCTGGCGAGCGTCAAGCCCCCGGCGACGATCAGCGCCAGCCAGTGAAACAAGAGCGGCATGTAGGGGCGAGTCTCAGACCCGCCCCGCTGCGATTGGTCGAGACGGTTACCAATCGCCACCGCAATCAGAATCACCAGCAGCCCGAAGAGCAGCATCGAGCCTTCCTGCATCGCCCGCCGTCCGTTCAGCAAAACGATCGGGTTGACAGCGTACAGCGCGCTGACAACATACGCCAGCATTCGCCCGCCGAAGCGCCAGCCGAGCGCGAAAATCACGATCACGCTCAGCGCCAGAAACAGAGTCGATGAGAAACGCGCCGCCTGCAGCAGCGCCGGGGCGGGCACAGGCCCGGTGGCGGCGTTGGTGTCGTAGTCCAGCCCCCAGTCCCAGCCGGGGCGCGGCGGCAGATCGTCGACGGTGAAGCCTGCCAGATGCCAGCTTAGCCCGATAGCATACCGGTTGATCGAGCCATTGATCAGGCGCAGGTGGGGGTCGGTATCGACCCGATAGGGCGGCTCAGTGATCAGCGCGGCGGGGTTGTGGTCGATAAACGCCGTCGCGTAGTCGTGGCTCATGTAAATCTGCATCGCCTCGTCGCCGTGAAAGGTCGGCGGGATAGCGAAGACGAGTGCCGCCAGCGCCAGCAGGTACAGGGCGTCGATCAATCGGTTACGCATGGCGGGGTTGAGCGCTGGGGGCGCGGCGGATGAGGGCGATCAGGCTGAGCAGCCCCATGCCAGCCAGCAGCGTCGCAACCGGGATGAGCGTCAGGTGATAGCGCTGCCAGGGTAAGGGGTTCGTCATGAGCGTGACGATGTTGACCACCAACCACAGGAACAGCCCAAATGGCAGCACCCGTGATGGCGCGAGCCGAAGGTGCGGCACAAAGCTGGCGAGAAGTCCGAATCCGGCGAGCAGCGTCAGCAACCCACCGAAAATCGCGCCGAACTGCACACCGCTGAGCGGCGAATTCATGTAGCGGTCGATCTCGGTCTGCGGGGCAACCGGATCGATTTCGGCATGTTGAAGCGGCAGCATGAACGGCTGGGCGAGGATTTCGGCTGCCCGTTCTTCAAGCGTAGTCGGCGCTCGCGGGTCGTCATCCACCTGAGTCCGCGCCACTTCGATACGCCCGCGAATCACGTCCTGAATTCGTGCCAATGGGTCGTACCACAGCCCCGGTGAGAGCGCGAAGAATAGCACGAGCGTCAATATCCCGCACAACAGCAGTCTGGTCACGAATCCAATGGCGGCA
>JADLHH010000560.1 GCA_020848855.1 Anaerolineae bacterium
CCTCAATTTTCTGGCGGAGCTGGGCAAAGTAAACGCGCAGGTAGTGCGTTTCGTTCACGTATTCCGCGCCCCATACTTCCTTGAGGATTTGGCGGTGCGTCAGCACTTTGCCCGCGTGCTGAATGAGCAGGCGCAGCAAAGCGTACTCGGTCGGCGTCAGTTTGACGGATTCGCCGCGCACGGTGACGAGGCGGTGGGCGAGGTCAACCCGTAGCCCGCCGCTCTGGAAATTCGGTTCTTCCGGGTCGGGCTGCGCGTGGCGCTGCGCGACGCGAATGCGCGCCATCAGTTCTTCGACGCTGAAGGGCTTGGTCAGGTAATCGTCCGCGCCTGCGTCCAGCGCGGAGATTTTGTCGCGGTTCGCGTCACGCACGGAGAGCACGATCACAGGCGTGAGCGTCCATTCGCGCAGCCGCTTGAGCACGTCCAGTCCATCCATGTCCGGCAGCCCCAGGTCGAGAATGATCAGGTCGGGGCGCAACTGCGCGGCTTTGGTGATCGCGTCCATGCCCGTATTGGTTTCGTTGACGTGGTAGCCATTCGCTTCGAGGCTGATCCGCAAAAAGCGGCGTATCTGCGCTTCGTCGTCCACAATTAAAACGTGCGCGCCCTCACTCATTGATTGCCTCCTGTACCGGCGGCGGTGTGCCATTGGTGGGCAGCCGGATGATGAACCGCGCGCCCCCCGCAGGCGCATTCTCCGCCGTAATGGTTCCGTCATGTGCTTCGATTAAACCGCGACTAATGGATAAACCCAGCCCCGTGCCGCCGGTTGCTGTCCCTGGCAGCCGATAAAACTTGTCAAAGACACGCTCGATGAGCTTTTCGGGAATGCCCGTGCCTTCGTCCGCCACGACGATTTCGAGCTGTTTCTGGCGAGCGTGCGCTTCAATCGTAATGGACTTGCCCGCAGGCGTATAGTTGCAGGCATTATCGAGCAAATTGACGAGCACCTGCTCGATGAGGACGAAGTCGACCTCGACCAGCGGCAGATCGCGCTCGATTTGCATGTGAATGGGGTGTGACGACGCGCAGTCGTCGATGCGCTTGACCGCGACGCCGATGATGTCGCTCACGTCGCACCATTCGCGCTTGAGGCGCAGCCGCCCGCTTTCCAGCCGGGACATGTCGAGCAGATTTTCGACGAGGCGGTTCAGCCTGTCCGCCGCGCTTTGCACGTCACGGGTGAGTTCCTGCCGCGCTTCCGCGCCGATGCTGGTCGATGGGTCGAGCAGGCTGCTTGCCGCGCCCTTGATGGTGGAAATAGGCGTGCGAAGCTCATGCGAACTTGAATTGAGCAGCGTGGTCGAAAGCCGCTCGGATTCGCGCAGCATTGCCGACTGTTCCGCCGCTTCGTCGAGCAATTCGCGTTCGATGACGAGCGCAACCTGATTGACGAAGGTTTCGAGCAGTACTTCCTGATCGAACGAGAGGCGCTCATTCTGCCGCGTGCGGATGCCGATGACGCCAACAGTGCGGCTTGGCGTTCGCAAGGGCATATACTGCGCCGACGCCAGCGGCAGCGTGTCGGTGAAGCTCCCCGCCCGCCTGCTGTGTTCGAACACCCAGTTGGCAACCAAATAGTCCTTGTCATCCACCGCCAGCGTGCTGCTGCCATGCGGCACTCTGGCAAGCTGCCCGCCCTCTGGCAGCAAAATGACGACTTCGGCATCGAACACCGTCGTAAGCTGCATGACGGCGGTTTTCAGCACGTTGTCCATGTCCACAGCGGTGGCGGTTTCGTGCGCGAGCTTGTAGAGCGCCAGCGTGCGCTCCGCGTTATAACGTGCCTGCTTCTCCTGCGAACGAATGCGCGCCGTGAGGTTGCCCGTGAAAATGGCGATGGCAAAGTAGAGCATGAACAGGATGACATCCTGAAAGCGCGAGATAGTGAAGGTCAGCCGAGGCTCGATGAAGAGAAAATTCCACGTGACCGCGCTGACCGCCGCCGCCAACAGTGCCGGACCGCGCCCCAGATAGGCGGCGATGATAAGCACCGCCAGCAGTTCGGTCAGCCCGACTGCCTGATAGCCGACGAGCGGAATAGAACTAAACAGGATCAGGTCGATGATGGTGATGCCTGCCATGACGGCGATGGCAATCACATACTGCCTGACATCCGAATGACGCTCGGCGCGTGGAACCCAGCGCACCGCGTCTTCCCCGCTGCTCTCTTCGCCGCTGACGACGTAAACGTCGATGTCGCCGCTCGAACGAATCAGCTTATCCACCAGCGACCCGCCGCGCAGGAGCGTCTGAATGCGGTTATGCTGCGGCTTGCCCATGACAAGCTGTGTCACGTTCTGCTGCGTCGCCACGCGCAACAGCGAATCGGCAATGTCATCGCTCGCCATCGTCACGATTTCGCCACCCAGTTCGCGTGCCAGTTCAAGGTTGTTCGCCAAACGCTGCTGCGACTCGCCGGATAATGTGCGGGAGGTTTGAATGGAAACCGCGATCCACGATGCTTCCAAGTTGTACGCCATGCGGCGCGTCCAGCGAATCAGCTTTTCGGAGAATGGGCTGGGACCGACCGCGACCAGCAGGCGTTCGCCGGATTTCCAGGGACCGGCGATGCGCTTGATCTGCATATAGTCGCGCAGTTGGTGGTCGACATGTTCCGCCGTGAGGCGCAGCGCCATTTCGCGCAATGCCGTCAGGTTCCCGATGCGGAAGAAATTATTGGCGGCGACTCCGCTGCGTTCGGGGGTGTAGACTTTCCCCTCCGCAAGCCGCTTGCGGAGTTCGTCCGGCGAAATGTCGATCAGTTCGATACTGTTCGCCATGTCCAGCAGCGAGTCCGGCACGGTTTCGTGAACGGTGATGCCGGTAATCTGGCGGACGGCGTCAGTGCGGCTTTCGAAGTGCTGGACGTTGATGGTCGTCCAAACATCAATGCCCGCGTCCAGCAGTTCGCTGACATCCTGAAAACGCTTGACGTGGCGAGAACCGGGCACGTTCGTATGTGCGAGTTCATCGACGAGCACGAGTTCCGGCTTGCGCTCCAGAACGGCGTCTACGTCCAGTTCTTCGAGTGTCGAGCCGTGATAGTCGAGCTTGCGCCGGGGGATGATTTCCAGACCGTTGAGGAGTATTTGTGTTTCAGTACGCCCATGCGTTTCGACATAGCCGACGAC
>JADLHH010000561.1 GCA_020848855.1 Anaerolineae bacterium
GGCAATAGATGGGGAGTCGTCCAGAAATACGGCAATCGACTCGGCTGTGAGGTCGCGCACCTGCGCGGCTTGAGCTTCGGTCGCACCCCGGCTTTCCGGGCTGCGCCGCGTGCCATGCCCGATGATCGCCACCGCCGCGCTTGCCGGATCAGCGCCGCTCAGCCGCAGCGCATCGGCGACGCGCTGGCGCACCGCCCGCGCCAGATACGGATGCTCGCCCAGCGTCGGCGTGTAGCGCAGCGTTCGCCCACCGCGCCGGGTGACCGCGCCGTCCAGCCCCATTTCCGCCGGGATCACCGTTCGCGTGAAGTAGCCCTGCGCCGTGAACAGCGGCACAATCGTCACGTCGGCGGCTGCCAGCGTGTCGATCACCTGATGGAACGACGGCATCTCCTTCCAGAAGGCAGCCGTCACTTCGTCGGCGACACCAAGCCCGCGCAGCCGGTCGACCTGCTCCCACACCACGCCCGCCGTCTCCGGGCTGATGTGCGAGCCGTGCCCGACCAGCACGACGGCAGTCTCCGGGACTGAGGCATTCCCCGGCACGATTCACTCGCTTTCGTTGTGCAAATCCGCGACTAATCGGTCGATGATAGCACGCGCCCCGGCTTCGTCACCAGCGCGCAGCAAGTCCAATGCGGGCGAATCGAGGATCGTGCGCCACAGATCGCGGCGCAAATCAGGTGTCCCGATTTTGCGAATCTGTGGGCGCAGTTCCGCCAGCCAGCCGGCAAGCGTGGCGTAAGGTTGCGCCCGTGCCCGTCCTGTTTCTCTTGGCGTTCTTGGCGACCTGGCGGTTCATGAATTCGCTTTTGCAGTTTGATGCGTTTGCCCTGTACAGAATGTTCTTGACGGATTGCAGAAGCAGGTTACACTGTATCCTATGGCTACGATTTTGATTCCGGGGTTCGTCTGTTGTTGTATGCTCAACCAACCGTGAGGATGGTTGTCGCCGGTTCGTGCCTGCCCGAATTCTGAAGCCAGATGTGCAGCTAAAACCCCGGTCACAGCCGGGGTTTTTTTGTGGGTGAATGCCGAAATGACGATTCGAGTTCTGTGTACGATGTGTTGTCTGGACAAACCTCACGGCGCGTAGTGGTTCGGTTGATCATGTCTGTATTAACCCCGGACTGCGAGCGCGCCGGGGTTTTCTTTTTGTTTGGAGCGAAGATGCCAGATTACAACCTGCTGAATGCGTTGCTGGTCTACCCGGAAGATATCCTGCACTGGGCGGTCGAAGCCTACGGCGACCGGCTCGCAGTCGTCACCAGTTTTCAGGGGACGGGAATCGTCACGCTGCACATGCTGCACCAGATGGGAGTCACGGTCGACGCGCTGACGCTCGACACCGGGCTGCTGTTCCCCGAAACCTACGACCTGATGGATCGCTTGCAGGATCGCATTCGGTTCAATCTGGTGAAGGTCAAGCCGGGACTGACGGTCGAGCAGCAGGCGGCACGCTATGGCGATGCGCTGTGGACGCGCGACCCCGACCTGTGCTGCTCGATGCGCAAGGTTGTGCCGCTTGACCAGGCGCTGGTGGGCTACGACGCCTGGATCGCCGGGCTGCGCCGCGACCAGTCGAAGTCTCGCCGCAGCGCGCAGGCAATTGCCTGGGATCTGCGCAACGAGAAGGTGAAGATCAACCCGCTGGTGGACTGGACAGAAGACATGGTCTGGACGTACATCCAAGCCTACGACCTGCCGTACAACGCGCTGCACGACCGTGGCTATCCGAGCATTGGCTGTTTCCCGTGCACGCAGGCAGCGGCGACATCCGGCGACCCGCGCGCCGGGCGGTGGGCGAATCACCCTAAGACCGAATGCGGCATCCATGTGCAGGGATAGATGATGAGTCTACAGATCAAGCAGCAAGCCGCCATGACGGCGCGACCACGCCGCCTGCGCCTGACCAGCAACATGCGGCGGCTGGTGCGCGAAACCAGCCTCAGCCCGGCGGATTTCATCCAGCCGCTGTTCGTGCGCTACGGGCGTGACGAAAAACGACCGATCGGGGCGATGCCGGGGCAGTTCCAGTGGTCGGCGGATCGCGTTGGGGCGGAAGCGCGCGAGATCGCCGCGCGCGGGATTCCGGCGGTGATCCTGTTCGGCATCCCCGAAACCAAAGATGCCTACGGCAGCGAAAACTACGACCCGAACGGCATCATCCCGCAGGCGATTCGCGCCATCAAGGACGCCACGCCGGAACTGGTCGTGATTTCCGACATGTGCTTCTGCGAGTACACCGATCACGGGCACTGCGGGGTCGTCAACCACGCCGAAGATGCCGATTACAACCCGCACCTGCCGGAAGGCTACCTGCTCAACGATGCCACGCTCAACCTGCTCGGCGAAGCGTCGGTCGTTCACGCTGAAGCCGGCGCGGATATGATCGCGCCGTCGGGCATGATCGACGGGATGGTCGGTGCGATTCGCTCGGCGCTCGACGACACCGGCTTCGGGCACGTCAGCATCATCAGCTACGCGGCGAAGTACGCCAGCGGGTTCTACGGTCCGTTCCGCGAGGCGGCACACAGCGCGCCGACGTTCGGCGACCGCAGCCAGTACCAGATGGACCCGGCAAACCGGCGCGAGGCGCTGCACGAAGTCGCGCTCGACGCTGCCGAGGGCGTGGACGCGATTATGATCAAGCCGGCGCTGCCGTACCTCGACGTGCTGAGCGCCGTTCGCCAGCAGATCGATCTGCCAATCGCGGCGTATCAGGTGAGCGGCGAATATGCCATGCTGCAGGCGGCTGCCGCCAATGGCTGGCTCGACCTGCGGCGCTGCGCGCTCGAAAGCCTGGTCGGCATCAAACGCGCCGGGGCGGACATGATCGTCAGCTACTTCGCCAAAGAGGCGGCGGGCTGGCTGGCGGAGTGAGCCTGGTCGTAGCGACATTCGTCCTGCGTGACCTGCATCAGCCAGCGCATACGACCGACTCCCGTCCCTGCTGCTAACGACCCGGCGGTGGCGATCACCAGCCTGCCAGTGCTGCCCGCCGCCCGGAAGTTGCTCATGACCCGTTCGCGGATCACGCCTGCGGACTCGTTGCGGAGCAGGAACGGCGGAATGTGTCCCTTGATCACGGCGTCGGGCATTTTCTCGCGGATCAGGGCAATATCAACCTCCGGTCCGTAGTTGACTTCGTTGATCCCCAGTTCGCGCTGCTGGTCGAGGTGGTGTCCCATCGCGCTGTCCGAATGCTGATAGCGCCGGGCTTCGCCGGGGGCGAGGCAGTCCAGTACGTGGCGCAGCACCGGCACGCAGTATTCGTTGTACAGCGCGCGGTTGAACAGGGCGCTGTTGTCGTCGGTGATCCACCAGCCGGGCTGCCTGTTGCCGCTGAAGCGGCGCAGCGTCTGGTTGAGTTCGACCATCTTCTGCGCGAGGATGTCCCGAAAACGACGCATCAGGTCGGGGTAGTCATAAAACCAGTAGAAAGCGGTCGTCGGCTCCAGCACCGCCGTGATGATAGTGGCAGGTCCCCGGCTGCCTTCGCCGAGCAGCGGCATAGCGTCACCTCTCGATTTGTGGGTTTCCCACTCCTGCAGAAAGGCGTCGGGAAACGCCCATTTGTCCATATCGGCGGCTTCCGCTTTGTCGAGAATGTGGGCGAATGCGTCGGGATCATCGGTTGCGGGGGTCAGCCAGGGGGTCGCGCCTTCGGTGTATGAGAAGAAACAGGCGAACAGGTTCTCGATTCGACGCGGCTGGTACTGCCAACTGTCTTCGTCAAAGAACGTCTTGCCGACGTACTGCCGCGTGACCGCGTTCGCGGTTTGGTGCAGATCATCGCGGTATGCCTTGTCCAGATAGTACTGGACGGTCGATTCGACGTTCAGGAACTCGAACAACCAGTGATCGTCCGGCGAAAATTCCAGCGCGCAGCGCGGCTTATCGGGGGTTGGCTGCCAGCAGCGGTCGTTCTCTGCCCAGAATTGGTCGGTGTCGAGATCCGATGTCAGGTCAATAAATTCTTGTTCGATAATCGCCATTTTGTAAGCATCCTCAGAAGCGGGCAGTCCGAGTCCAATCGACTGCCGATTCGCCTTCTACTTCAATTATATCGAACTTGCGGACGACCAAAGGGCGGGGGCGCGTCTGTCCGCCAATTCTCCGTTTCTAATTGTCGATGGTCATATCCGAGATGGTATTCAAGCCGCGCTGAAACTCCTATAATGGGAATAGCCGCATTTACAAATTCCATAAATGGAACGGCGTCTCATTTCGGGCGTGCTATTTCGGGCGTGCTCTTCGTATTGACTAAGGGAAAGGGGATCATTTTGTTACGCAGAGATAGGTTTAGCCTTTTGCTTGCCGTGCTCGCTATCTTTCTGGGCAGTGTGAGCGTGATGGCGCAGGATGCGCCTGCACCGGTCGCTCCCACCAGCACCGATTTGCTCAAGGTGAATATCCTGTTTGTCGGAGCGCACCCGGACGACGACTCGGCTGCCGTTGGCACGCTGGCGCGCTATGGACTCGATCACGGTGCGCAGACCGGTGTGATCACGGCGACGCGCGGCGAAGGCGGCGGCAACTCGATTGGGCGTGAGCTGGGACCGTCGCTCGGCATTCTGCGTGAAGCCGAGGAGCGCGCGGCGCTGTCCATGCTCGGCGTGTCGTCGGTCAACTATCTGAACGAGCAGGATTGGGCATTCACCACCAGCGCGACCGCAGCCGAGCAGTTCTGGGGGCATGATGAGCCGCTGGGCAACCTCGTGCGCCTGTTCCGCCTGCTCAAGCCGGATGTGGTGATCACGATGAACCCGTCACCCGGCAGCGGGCACGGGCATCACCAGTATGTCGCGCGGCTGGCGACCGAAGCGTTCTTCCTCGCTGGCGACCCGACCGCCTTCCCGGAACAGCTCAGCGACGAATTTCTCGATCCCTGGCAGCCGCTCAAGCTGTATTACGCGCTCAACTACGGCGGCGAAGGGCTGACGGCGAGCCTGCAAGTGCCGGTGGACGAAATCTCGCCCAGTCAGTTCACCAGCTATGCTGACCTGAAAGCCAACGCGCTGCGGCTGTACCGCAGCCAGGGCTTCGACAGCTTCTTCACACTCCCCGCGCAGGGGTTCGCCAGCTTCCCCGAAACGTTCATGCTGGCGGCGAGCGTTCTGCCGGTCACCGACGCGGAAACCGACATCCTCGCCGGAGTCAACACCGGGGTAGCGCGGGCGCCGGCTGGCGTCCAACTGCTGGTCACGCCGCAGAATTTCTACATGGCGCAGGGCAGCGAACAGCAGATCGACGTGACGTTCCGCAATATGAGCGCCGTTGACCTGACCGGTGTCTCGCTGAGCCTGAGCGCGCCCGATGGCTGGACGGTCAGCGAGGCGCAGGACGTGGGCGATCTGGCGGCAGGCGGTGAAGCCTCCGCGACGTTCACGGTCAGCGTTCCGCCGGATGCCGATGTCAGCGCGTTCTCGCGGCTGAGCGGGCGTTTCGACGCGACCGATGCTTCCGGCGACGCGGTTTACGCCGGCAAACCGGCACTGGTGCAGGTGACTTCTCCCGTTTCGGTCGAGCTTCAGCCGATTCAGGCGGTGCAGATTTATCGTGACTGGGCGAGCAGCATCGGCATGGAAAGCATCGTCGGGCTGGCATCCACCCAGATCGCGCTGGCGGCGGGCGGCTCTGGCACGATTCCGGTGATCCTCACCAACCGCTCCGATTCCGCTCAGGACGTGACCGTTTCGGTCAGCGTGAGCGGCGATGCCGTTTCGCTGGATGTGAGCGAACAGACGGTGACCGTTGCCGCCGGCGAATCGCAGACGGTCACCTTTGGGGTCACGGTTGCCGACGGCGCGGCGCAGAACACGTTCGACGTGACCGCGCAGGCGACCTATGGCGATTATGATCTGAGCAGCGCCGGTACGGTGCAGATCGTGCCGTCGCTGAGCGTGCCGCGTGTAGCTGCCGCGCCGGAAATTGATGGTGATCTGAGCGAATATGCCGACCTGCCGACCTACGAAATCCCGTATACGTACCTGTGGGAAGGCGCGACCGACGATGAAGCCGACCTGACCGGTCAGTTCCAGGTCGCCTACGACGACGCATATCTGTACGTCGCTGTTCAGGTCACCGATCAGACGGTCGTCTCGAACATCGCGCCGA
>JADLHH010000562.1 GCA_020848855.1 Anaerolineae bacterium
CTGCCCAGCGCCTTGTGCTCGTGAGTCAGCATCCAGCGGTCGGAGAGCGCGAAGCGCCCTTCGCCCATCTGCCTGAACGCCTCGATCAGCACCGGACTTTTGACGACGCTCGCCAGCGGGACGGGCGTGTCCGCGTCGATGTACAGGCTCTCGCCGGACTCGATGTGGCGAATGGCGACGCCGATGCTGGCATCGCTGTCCGCTATCGCTTGCTCCACGCGCGCTTTCAGATCAGGCATCGGGGTTATTCCTCTTTTGGCGGTTCGGGCGGCTGCCAGTCGGCGCGGGGCAGGCGCTGGTACACGCCGGCGATGCCGAACGGCTTGTGCGGCTCCAGTTGATACCAGTAGGCGGTGCTGGAATAGTCGTCGCTGCGGCGGTTGGCGTGCCCGTGCTCAATCGAGACACGAATCGACCGGGTGAAACGCACCGGGTCGGGCAGATGCCAGCGATACCACGAGATGAAGCCGCTGAAGTTGGGCTTGATGCCGGGCATCGTCAAGCCGAAGAACGGCGACGAGTATTTCTCGTCGGGACCCCACGCGGTATTGAAGTAATCTTCCGTGCCAGTTCCGTGCAGCGTGGGGGGCCAGCGCACGCCTTCGTTGTCGTCGTCCACCCAGATCATTTCATCGCCTTCGCCGTACCAGTTCCAGCCTTCGACCTTACTGCTGCGCAGCGAATGGATGTTGAGGTTGCAGCCGACGAACTGCCCCTGTCCTTCGGCTTCGAGGATCACGTAGTTGCCGTCGCCGGTCAGGTTGGTTCCGGCGTGCTGGAAGGTGTGGTCGTCCATCTCTGGCGTTTCCTCGATGCCGTCGCACGGGTTCTGGCGCAGCCAGCAGGCGTGGAAGCGACCGAGTTCGTCGTTCGGCTCATCCCATGTTTCGTAGTCGATGTTGTAGTACAGGCGCGTTTCGGTGACGAAATTCTCGCTGGTGATCTCGATGCGCGCGCCCTTGCTGAACGGCATCGGCAGGTAGCAGTTGAAGCCCTGCCCGTCGCTGGGCGCCATGACCATCGGCAGCGAGGTGTAAGTCGTGGTCATCGCGTGCCCGACGCCGAAGAAATCGCCCAGCGGCACCAGCACGCTCGGCTCGGTTTCGCCATCCCAGTACATCTTGAGCAGGCACTTGCGCAGCCAGCCTTCTTCGATGCTGTGCGAGGTGATCCAGATGTGGGTGATGCAGCCCGGACCTTCCACGTCGAGCAGCACTTCGGTCGTGCCGCGCACAATCGAAAGGCGGTCGCGGTTGCCGCCGGTGGGGTCCCAGCTCGAAGCACGATGCGTGTGACGCGAATTGTCCACGCGAACGAAGTCCAGCCAGTCATAATGTGAATTCACGACATGCTTCCTTTGTGTAAGATGTTGGTGGAAAATATTCAGTCAAACCCCTCACCCCCGATGCTTACGCATCGTCCCCTCTCCCACGTAAACGGAGAGAGGGGAAAGAGCCGGGGTTTTCGTCCCTCACCCCGCTTGCGTGGGAGAGGGACAGGGCGAAACGAAGTTTCGCACAGGGTGAGGGGAAACACGTTTCTACCCCTTCAACCCCGACAGCTTCATGCCGCTGATGATCTGCCGCTGGAAGATGAAGAACACGATCAGCATCGGCAGGCTGGCGAGCGCCGCGCCGGACATCGTGCCGCCCCAGTCCGCGCCGGCTTCGGTCGCCGTGATGCGCGACAGCCCCACTTGCAGCGTCAGGTTGGCATCGGAATTGACGACGATCAGGGGCCACAGGAAGTCGTTCCACTGACCGAGGAACGTGAAGATTGCCACGACGGCGAGCGCCGGGCGTGCCAGCGGCAGGCAGATGCGCCAGAACAAGCCGAATTCGGATACGCCGTCGATGCGCCCGGCGTCGAGCAGTTCTTCGGGGATATTGCCCATGAACTGGCGCATGACGAACACCCCGAACGCCGTCAGCATCCCCGGAAACAAGATGCCAATCAGGTTGTCAATCCAGCCGGCGCGGGCAATATCCACATACCAGGGGATGATCAGCATCTCGGTAGGGATCATGATCGTCGCCAGGATGAGCGTGAACAGGATTTCCCGCCCGAAGAATTTATACTTGGCGAAAACGAAGCCGGTGAGCGACGAGAAGAACGACACGCTGAGGGTCGTCACGACGGCGACGATGATGCTGTTGACGTACCAGCGCGGCAGCAGACTTTCGGTCAGAAGCTGCTGGTAATGCTCCAGCGTGAATACTTCCGGCAGCAGGCTGAGGTTGTACCAGGTGCCGGATTCTTTGAACGAGGTCGCCAGCATCCACACATACGGGAACACCATGACGAACCCGCCGAGGCTGAGCGCGAGGTACAACAGAAGCTGCCCCGGCTTGAACCGGCGCGGCTGCGGTTGGGGGTAGACAGCGCTGCTCATGTGTAATCGTACTCCCGCGTAATCAACCGCCGCTGAATGACGGTCAGGACAAGGATGATCATGAAGAAGATCACCGCAATCGCCGACGCCTTCCCCATTTGCAGCGAGAAGAACGCCTGCTTGTAGATCAACAGCGACATGGTGACGGTGCTGTTCAGGGGACCGCCGAAGTGATCCTTGCTCATCAGACGGACATAAGTGAAATTCTGAAGCGACGAGATCATGCACAGGATCACCACCAGGACGATGGTGCGGTTCAGCAGCGGCAGCGTGATCTTGCGGAAGCTCTGGATGGCGCTCGCGCCGTCGACTCTCGCCGCCTCGTAAAATTCGCCGGGGATGTCTTCGAGACCCGCCAGGAAGATCAGCACGTAGTAGCCGAGGCTCGCCCAGATCGTCACGGCGATGATCGACAGCAGCGCGGTTTTCGGGTCGCCCAGAAAATTGACGCGCGGGACATGCAGCGCGTCGAACAGCGCGGTGAACAGCCCGAAGTTGGGCAGGTACATGAAGGTGAACACCCAGGCAATCGCCACGCCGGAAGTCACAAACGGCATGAAATAAATAATGCGGAAGAAGGCTTTGAAGCGCCGGATGCTGTGCAGCATGAGCGCGATGCCCAGCGAGAGTACCGTCATGATCGGCACACGCACCAGGGCGAAAGTCAGCGTGTTTTGCAGCGCTTTGCCAAAGATCGGGTCTGCCAGCACACTCTGGTAATTCGCCAGCCCGACCCAGGGACGATCTGTACTGAGTGTCAGATAATTCTGGAAGCTGTAAATGAACGAATCGAGCATGGCGGCGAAATTGACAAACAGGAAATACGCCATCGGCAGGGCGATCAACGCATACGCCCATACCTTCTTACGCTGTGAGAGCGTCAGGCGGCGCATGAACAGCAGTCTGTCGAAACGCCCGCCCGCCGCTGGTTCGCTCGTCGTAGCCATATCAGAGACCCCGTTCAAAAGAACCTGTTCACAGGAAGATTGGATGCCCATAGGGGCGAGGCGAACCCCGCCCCTACGTCACGGAATGCAGCGCGATCTTAACGCGCGTTCAAGCGTGCGGGACTAGCTTTCCCAGTCGACGAAGAAGGCATCGCGGATCGCCTGGTCGCATTCTGTCCCCATATTGACCGCATCTTCCACGCTGGAGCCGCCCACGATCACAGCGTCGTACATATCGACGGCGCACTGGCGCTCGGCGAGTTCATCCGCCCAGAAGACGCCGGTCGTCTGCGGAAGCTGCTCGATGAACGGCGCGAGATCCGGGTCGGACGTGTATTTCTCCAGGTCGAGCATGTCGAGACGCGCGGGCAGCTCGCCGGTCGCGTCGGTATAAAACTCCTGCGCTTCCGCCGACGCCATGTATTCCAGGAACAGGGTCGCCGCTTCGAGCTTGGCGGGGTCGGTCGCGGCTTTGGTCGTCAGCGCCAGCGGCCAAGACGAACCGGTCGTAAAGCGCCCTTCGGGACCTTCCGGCATGGGCGCAATCGCCCAGTCAACCTCAGGCGCGGCGTTGCTGCGCAGGAAGCCGAGGATGAAGGTCAACTGCGGGGTCATGCAGGTCAGCCCGGCGGCAAAGGCATCAGGCTCACCGGCGAAGAAGCCGGGGGTCGAGGTCTTCAGCGTGAGCGTGAAGTCGAGCATGTATTGGAAGGCTTCCACCGCGCCGCCCTGATTCCACAGCGCCGTCCGGGCATCGTCGCTGAACGCCATCCCGCCGTATGCCTGAGCCAGCGGACGCCACCAGTTCCAGCCGTCGCCGTCCCATTCGAGATAGTAGCCCGCCTGGGTGATGTTGCCGGCGTCGTCGTACTTGGTACACGCCTGCGCCGCCTGGGCGAATTCATCCCAGGTATCGGGGGGTGCATCCCAGCCCGCTTCGGCGAGCAGCCCGACGTTGTAGACCAGCGCGAAGTTACGCACCGAGGTCGGCACGGCGTAATGCTCGTCGTTGAGCTTGGTCACCTGGGTGAAGGGGACGAAGTCCTCGTCGAGCGCGGTTTGCAGCGATTCCGGCAGCGGGATAATGAAGCCCGATTTGCTCCACAGCGGCGCCCAGCCGAAGTAGATCATGGCGACATCGGGACCCGTCCCGGCAGGAACGGACGCGGCGATCTTGGTCTGGTAGTCGTCGTAGGGCACGACCGTCTGCACAACGTCAATTTCAGGATGAAGCGCCTCGAAACCTGCGATGACGTTCTCCATACCGGTGATTTTCGGAGCGCTGTCCGTCTGCCAGAAGTCGATTGTGACGGTGGCATCCTGCGCCCAAGCGATGGAGCCGAGCGCCAGCATGGAAATCAGCAGCAGGGTGATCATGAACAGAGAGCGTTTCTTCATGTCAGTTCTCCTTCTAAATTCAGTTTCGGTGCCTGGTAATGACATAACGCTTCGGTGCTGCCTGAATAGGTCAATAAAGCCCCCTTTCGTCTACACAACGCGAAGGTCTCCTGACGAACTGCGGGATTAGCGCGAGATCGTGACGGCGCTGCCGCACGATGCGCGAACGATCAATTCCGTTTCCAGCACGACCGTGCGCGCCAAACGCTGCGGGTCGGCAATCCGGCTCAGCAGCAGCTCGGCGGCGTTCAAGCCGATGTCCACCGAAGGCTGAGCAACCGTCGTCAGCGGCGGGTTGAGCGACATCGCCCAGGGCACGTCGTCGAAACCGATGACCGCCACCTCGGAGGGTATCCTGTAGCCGAGCTCGTGAATCGCGTTCAGGGCGCCGATGGTCATCAGATTGTTGGCGACGAACAGCGCCATCGGAAAGCGCGCACCCTGGAGCAGCTCGCGGGTCAGCCGATAGCCGCTTTCTACCTGATAATCGCCATATTTCACGAGGTTGGGGTCAACCGGCAGCCCGGCTTCGTCCATCGCCTGAAGGAAGCCGGCATAGCGTTCACGCCCGCTGGTGAGGTACTGCGGACCGTTGACGATGGCGATGCGCTCGTGCCCAAGCTGGACGAAGCGCTGGATCGCCCGGTACGCGCCCCGGTAGTTATCCGCCAGCACGACATCGACCCTGGGGTTTTTGATGCGGCGGTCGATCACGACGATGGGCAAGCCTTTCTTCCCGGCTTCCGTCAGCGCGTCCGATTTCTCTTTGACCGGACCGATGATCAACCCCGCCACCCCTTCGGCTAACATCAAAGATATGAAATCGTTTTCTCGTTCCTGCGAGGAATTCGAGTTGCACATCAGGACGCTGAGGCTCTGCTGCGACAGCACCTGTTCCAGCCCGCCGAGCGCCAGCGTATAGAAAGGATTCTTCACGTCGGACATGATCACGCCGACCAGATGGCTCTTTTCGGCGCGCAGCCGTTGAGCGACGCGGTTCGGGTGATAGTCCAGCGCCTGTATAGCGGAAAGTACCCGCTGGCGCAGGTCTTCCGCAACGTAGGGCTGACCGTTCACGACCCGCGAAACGGTCGCCGGAGACACTCCTGCCCGCTTTGCAACATCTTTAATGGTAGCCATTGAACCCGGAGTTACCCGAGACTCTTTTCGAAATATTCTAAAAACGTTTTCAGGTATTTTAAGAGAAAAATGGGCTGGCTGTCAACCAGTTCGGGTGGGTCAGCAGGGTCATCGCATCAAATTTCACACAGGGTTTCCAATGGTTCACAAAGCTCTTGTAGGGGCGAACACGTGGGTTAGCCCGCTGGGGCAGACACACAGGTCTGCCCCTACAAAACACCTATGACCCTTTTTGACCTAAATGGCTATTTTGATGCGATGACCCTGGGTGGGGCAGAAATGAGGAATATCAGGGATGCCGTTTGGCGATTCTGCCCATAAGCTGGACATCAGGATCATCCGCAAGGGTTGGGCGCAGTGTGC
>JADLHH010000563.1 GCA_020848855.1 Anaerolineae bacterium
TACCCTGCCATATTGTTGTCTTTGGAATGGCTTTTTCGATGCATAATCGTTCGCTGCTCACCTCGATTGTCGTTTCTTCGCGTTACATACCCGTCTGGGTTGCCAACCTGCTGCTGATCGCGGTCATCCTGATCACGACCCCGGCGACACTTTCGCAGACCTCGTTCAGCACGACGCTGCCGCTGGTCGCCTTCCTTGCTATCGCCGCGCTGGGGCAGATGCTGGTTGTGATGACCGCCGGCATTGACCTGTCGATCCCCAACGTGATGACGCTGGCGGCGATGATCGTCGTCGGCGTCGGCGCGGGCACGGACGACCGTCTGCTGCCCGCCATCGCCGTCGCGCTCGGCGTCTCGATGCTGATCGGCTTCATTAACGGCTTTCTGGTGAGCATCCTCAAGCTGAACCCGTTGATCGTCACGCTGGCGGTGAGCCAGGTGGTGCGTGGCTACACCATTGAATACGCCGCCCGCGTTGCCAACGAAGCCGCCGTCCCGGCGAATCTGTCCACCTGGGCGACCGGGCAGTTTCTCGGCGTCAGCAATATCTTCTGGGTCGCCGTCATCATCGCCGTATCGATGACGCTGCTGCTGCGCTATACCGTCGCCGGGCGGCGCTTTCAGTCCGTCGGCGCGAACCCGCGCGCCGCGCATCTGGTCGGCATACCGATCAAGCTGTACGTGGTCGCGGCTTACGTCCTCGCCGGGCTGCTGTATGGCATCGCGGGCATCCTGCTTGCCGGGTTCATCCGCAGCCCAACCCTCGGTCTGGGCGCATCGTATCTGCTCGCGCCCATCGCCGCTGCCGTCATCGGTGGAGCGTCGCTCACCGGCGGTCTCGCCAGCGTGATTTCGACGTTCGCGGCGGCGTTTTTCCTCACGCTGCTCAACCAGATGCTGCGCATTCAGGGGCTGTCGTCGGCGCTTCAATTCGTGGCATTCGGCATCGCCATCATTGGCGGCATGGTCGTCTCTGGCGACCGCATCATCAAGGGCGTCGAACGGCTGCTGCGCGGGTTGGCGCAGCCCGTGACTGCGTCCGCCGAAGCTGTACCGGAAAATGCTGGCAGCGCCGGAACGTAGCGCATCCGGGCGATAACGTGTATGTGCGCGCGCTGCGCCTAGAGGAGGGAGGGAAGCCCAGTCGCGGAGTCCGTGAAAACCATGTGCCTCATCAACTATTGGCGGCTACAGACCAACGTTCTGCATTAACACAGGGGAAATTAAGATGAAAAGAAACTTGTGGCGCATCCTGGGTACTTTAAGCATTCTCCTCGTCATCGGCAGCATGAGCATCAGCATCGTCGCCGCGCAGGATACGCCGGACGAATACGGCGAAATCTACGATGCGGATATGGAACTGATTCAGAAGGCGCTCGGCACGACCGAAGGCGTGCCGGATATCGCGCTGGCTGCCTTCTACCGCGCCGGTCTGCCGGTTAGCGAGGAAATGGCGGCGCTCGCCCTTCAATGCTGGCGCGACAAGGTGTGCGACACCGGCACGGGCGGTGAAGTCGTCCTGGCACTGGCGGATGGCTTCGGCGAAAACGTGTGGCGCGAAGTCACGCACATGGAACTGATCCTTCAGGCGCTGACCTACCCCGAAATCGGGCGCATCATCTACACCACTGCGCAGTTCGACACCCAGAAGGCGATTGCCGACTTCCGCAGCCTGATCGCGCAGGATGTCGACATCATCATCGGCTTCCCGGATGCCGGCGACGCCATGCTCCCGTCCGTCCGTCAGGCGACGGAGCGCGGCATCATCTATATCCCGCATTCGTATGGTCGTCTCGGTGAGCCTGGCGTCGATTACCCGACCTACGTCGCCGAAGACGTGTGCGCGCTCGGCGAGCGCTTTGCTGAAGTGCTGAACACCGAAGTCGGCACGGGCAAGGTCGCGTTCCTGGGCGGCACGCCCGGTAACCCGCTCTCGGCGGGCTGGCAGAACTGCGAAGAAGAAGCCCTGTCCGACAGCCTGGAACTGGTCGGGCGCGCTGATACCTACTGGACTCGTGAAGGCACGCTCGAAGCCGTTTCGGGCATTATCACCGCCAACCCGGACGTTGCCGGCTACAGCTACGAAGCTGCCGACTCGTTCCTCGGCGGAATCCGTGCTTACGAAGCCGCCAGCCTGCCGCTGGATATCACCCTGACGCTGCGCACCGACGAAGTCGGTCTGTTCTGCGAATGGAAGAACATCGGCAACCCCAATTTCAAGATTTTCTACTCGACGGGCGGCAACTATCAGTCGCGCATTGCCCTCACCGCCGCCATGATGCAGCTACACGGCGCGGAACTGCCGCCGGAAGTCATCATCCCGGTGCAGATGCGCCAGGTCGATGAATCCTCGTGCATCGACGGGATGCCGTCGCTGGCGTCGGTGTCGTCGCTCGTGCCGCAGGACATCTTCGTTCAGATGTACCCGGACAGCGAATAAGCATAAGCCCCTCACCCCGGCAACCTGCGGTTGCTTCCCCTCTCCCACGTAAAACGGGGAGAGGGGAACAAAAACGGCGTTAATAACAGGGCAGATGGTTGGGTAGTATTCCCGACCCCGGTTTGGGCAAAAGGTTCAGGGAATTTCACTCATGTTCACGTCTGATGCGAAACCCAGGGGCGAAGTCGCGCTTTCGCTCAAGAATATTTCCAAGCAGTATGGTGTCGTACAGGCGCTGAAGGACGTGAGCGTCGACTTTCGCGCGGGGGACATCCACGCCGTCGTCGGCGAGAACGGTTCCGGCAAATCCACGCTGCTGGGCATCGCCAGCGGCTTCGTCGAACAGAATCGCGGCACGGTCACCATCGGCGGCAAAATGCTGCACCGCGACTCCCCGGCGCTGGCGCTCAGGCTGGGGCTGGGCATCGCCTATCAGGACCCGGCGCAGGTGCAGCCGCTGGCGGTGAAAGAAAACCTGTATCTCGCCGCCCCACGCGACCGCCGTCCGCGCAATTATCTGAAAGTCAAAAAATGGGCGATCAATATCCTTGATCGCTTCGGACTGGAAGACATTTTTGTCGATTCTCCGGTGGCGGCGCTGTCACTCACCGACCGGCAGATGCTGGAGGTCGTCAAGGCGCTGCTTTCCGACCCGCTGGTGCTGCTGCTGGACGAGCCGACGACCGCGCTCGGACCCAGCGGCGTCGAATGGCTGCACCGCACAATTGCCCAGCGCGCCGCCGAAGGCATGGCGGTCGTCTACGTCAGCCACCGCCTGCCGGAAATCCTCTCGGTCGCGCACCGCGTCACGGTGCTGCGCGACGGCACGCATCAGGGCACGTTCGAAGCGAAGGGCATGACCGAA
>JADLHH010000564.1 GCA_020848855.1 Anaerolineae bacterium
AACGCGGACGTGGCGCTTTCCACAGCGCTTGATGCCGTTCTGGTCGCCACGCCGGAGCAACCCGAACCGGTATCGTCACCGCCGCGCGTTCGCGTTCTGCCTCGGTCAGCGGTGGTGATCTTTTGTTGAGCTATACGACGCAAAGGAGTCGTAGCGCCTTATCACTACAGGATGATATAATCCTTATTCGAACAGATTGCAGATAACGCTTTGCGGGCTTCAACGTCAGCGAAAGTTGACGAGTCATGCATCCGCGCTTATATTTAGGTAAACTGTATCTGCAAATATAACGATAAGATCACAAGTATGCGCCAGATCGATCGTCGGAGTTCAATGCCTTACTATGCCCAGGTGAAGGACATCCTCAAGGATGCTATTCGCACCGGTTATTGGGCGCCCAACGCCCAGCTCCCCAGCGAAGCAGAGTTGTGCGAGATGTTCGACGTCAGCCGCACCGTGATTCGTCAGGCGCTTCAGGACCTGATGCACGAGGACTTCATCTCCCGCCGCAAAGGCAAGGGCAGCTTCGTGACCACGCCGAAGATCAAAGAAGGTCTAGTGCAGAAACTGACCGGCTTCTATCAGGATATGGTCGACCAGGGCTATGTCCCCGTCACGCAGGTGATCAAGCAGGCGCTTGTCCCGGCGAACGCCGATGTCGCGGCGCATCTGGAAATCCCCGAAAACACCGAGGTGATCGAGATCGTCCGGCTTCGCTTCGTTCAGAACACGCCGATAGTGCTGGTCACAAGCTACCTGCCTTATGCGATGTGTCCCGGCATCCTGAACGAAAACCTGTCCAATCAATCGTTATACGCGCTGCTCGAAGAAAAATATGGGCTGATGATCTCGCGCGGGCACCGAACCATTGAAGCGGTCGCCGCGCGTTCGGTCGAAGCCCAACTGCTCGGCGTGCCGGAACGCGAGCCATTGTTCCTGCTGATCAGCGTGAGCTTCAGGGCGGATGGCACACCGATTGAATACTATCATGCGCTGCATCGCGGCGACCGTTCACGCTTCGAAGTTGAATTGGTGCGCGTGCGCGAAGCTGACCCTGACGCGATTAACAACCTTCCCCCAGCCAATTTACTGAGCGAGCCGTAGGTATTTTCGGGTCTGCCGGAGTGAATTCCGAACGGTGCGATTGCTTGACAAAGATCGACCGTATGGATAAAATGGCTCAAGTTGTAATTACAAGACGACAATAGTACAGGCTAAATACAGGTTCGCTTTTTAGAAAGTCGAAGAAGAAACATCTTGAGCAAAAAATACCTGATCGGCGTTGATCTGGGCACAAGCGCGACTAAAGCGGCGCTCTACAGCTCCGATGGCGTGCTGGTTGCCGAAGCCAGCGCCGAAGTCGCGCTGTACTACCCCAAACCGGGGGTTGTCGAGCAAAAGAATGAAGATTTCTACCTTTCCGCCGTCCAGACCATCCGCCAATGTCTTCTGGAGAGCGGAATCGACGCGCATGATGTCGCTGCGATTGCCTTTGCCAGCCAGATGGCGGGTATCGGCTCGGTCGATGAGCACTTCCATCCTGCCGCTCCTTTCGACTCGTGGATGGACATGCGCTGCGAGCCATACATCAAGGCGATTGACCAGCAGTACGGTGACCTGATCACCCGGACAACCGGCTGCCCGCCAACCTGCAATCATGGTCCGAAAATCCTGTGGTGCAAGGAAGAAACGCCGCAGGCGTACGAGCGAACTGTCAGTTTCGTCGTGCCGGCAGGTTATGTCGCCGGCACAATGGCGGGCTTATCAGGCGATCAGGCGTTCATCGACTATACATTCATCCACTTTTCGGCGCTGTGCGACGCGCGCGCTGGAGCATGGTCAGTCGATCTGTGCGACAAGCTCGGCGTTGACGCGCAAAAGCTGCCGCGCATCGTCGCGCCGTGGGAAATCATCGGAGCAGTGACCGAGCGCGCGGCGAAAGAAACCGGACTGGCGCCCGGCACGCCCATCGCGGCGGGCGCGGGCGATACGGCAGCCGGCGCGCTCGGCGCGGGCATCGTCCAGCCGGGAATGCTGTTGGACGTTGCCGGAACGGCTGCTGTGTTAGCAGGCTGCGCGAGTCAGTTCGCCGCCGACCACCAGCACCGGGCGCTGATCATCATGCGCTCGGTGATCCCCGGTTTGTGGAATCCGCTGGCATACATCGCGGGGGGCGGGTTGGCGCTTCGCTGGTTCCGTGACCAGTTCTACAACGCGCCGCGTGGACAAACCCAGCCGCTGTCCGCCGACGCCGACCTGTACGACGAAATGAGCCGCGCGGCTGCCGCTGTCGCGCCGGGGGCAGACGGCTTGTTCTTCTCGCCGCATCTCGGCGGGCGCATCTGCCCTGCCGACCCCGCCATGCGCGGCGCGTGGATTGGTTTTTCGTGGGGGCACACACAGGCGCATTTCTTCCGCGCCATTCTGGAAAGCGTCGCCTACGAATACGCCTACTATCTGGGCATTTTGTGCCAGATCATTCCAGACCTGGCGCTAACCGAGGCGCGCGTCATCGGCGGCGGCGCACGCGGCGACACCTGGAGCCAGATCAAGGCGGATGTGCTCGGCGTGCCATACCAGCGCCTGAGCCGAAGCGAATTTTCGACGTGGGGCTGCGCGCTGATTGCGGGGCACGCCGTCGGCATCTTCGGCGATCTGGTCGAAGCGGCGCAGCGCACCACCGCCCCACGAGGCGAAGCGCTCCCGCCACATACGGAACACACACAGACCTACTCGAAATTGGTCGAGCAGTACATTCGATGGCAGTCAGCGCTGAGCGAGACGTTTGATCATCCGTAGAAGCCGCTGGCACGTTTTGCGGCACGCCGATATGCCACCTACGAGGAGCTTTGCATGGCAGCAGTACGGGTAGTCCTGATTGGAGCGGGGCGCGCGGGACGTGTCCACGCCAACACGCTGACGCGCTATCTACCGAACGCCGAACTCGTCGGGCTGGTGGACAGCGTCCCACAGACTCTTCAGGAAACAGGCGAGATGTACGGCATCCACGAAGCGGCGCGCTTCACGACACTGGAAGCAGCCCTGGCAAAGCTCAGCTTCGACGCCGTGGTGATCACTACGCCGACCTTCACGCATAAGGCACTGGCGGTCGAAGCCGCCGAGAACGGCAAGCACGTCTTCTGCGAGAAGCCGATGGCGATGTCGCTCGAAGAATGCGACGCGATCATCGACGCGGCAAAACGCGGCGGCGTGCTTCTGCAAATCGGGTTCATGCGCCGCTTCTCGCCGGAATTCGCCAGCGCTGCCGAGCGAATCGCGGCGGGCGAAATCGGGCAGCCAATGATCGTCAAATCGCTGACGCATGGACCGGGGCTGCCGCCCCCCTGGGCGCGCGATCTCACAACTTCGAATGGGATGCTCGCCGAAGTCAACAGCCACGACTGGGATTGCACGCGCTGGCTGATGGGGTCGAACCCGGAGCGCGTTTACGTCGAGGTCGCCAACTTCAAGGGCGCGGCGCGCGGCGTCGACACGCCCAATTTCTACGACAACTGCCTCGTAAACATCCGTTTCGAAAACGGCGGGCTGGGCAGCATTTCCGGCGTCTGCCCGTGTGAATATGGCTACGACGCGCGGGTGGAAATCGTCGGCGAGCGCGGCATCATGCAGATCGGCTCGATGGAAGGCACACCGGTAGTCGTCTGCACTAGCCGCGATCAGGGTTTGATCACGCCGATCTATCGCACATGGCCCGAACGCTTCGCGTGGGGGTACATCCGCGAGATGGAACACTTCGTTGAGTGCATCCGTACGGGTACAGCGCCAAAAGCCGGCGGCGATGACGGTCGCTGGGCGGTGGCAGGCGTTTTAGCAGGGACGCGCTCGTTCCTCGAAGAACGCCCGGTGAAGCTGGCTGAAATCTTTGCTGACCAGGTGCGCTCGTGACCGATACGATGCTGGCAGCCGTTTATCACGGGGCGAACGATCTGCGCGTCGAACAGGTCGCCGTCCCTGCCATCAGCGCGGATGAGCTGCTATTGAAGGTTGTCAACACTTCGATCTGCGGGACCGACTTACGCATCCTGCACGGAGGACACCGCAAATACCCGGAAGGCACAGTTCGAATTCCCGGTCATGAGGTGGTCGGCGAGATCGCAGCGCTGGGGAGCAGTGTCAAAGGGCTGGCGGTCGGGCAGCGCGTATTCGTCGCGCCCAATACGGGCTGCGGTCACTGCCGCCAATGCATTTCCGGCAGCAACAACCTGTGTGCCAACTATGACGCGATCGGCATCACGCTTGACGGCTCGTTCGCCGAATACGTGCGCATTCCTGCCGCCGCGATCCACCAGGGCAACATCATGCCGATTGACACGAACGTTGACCCGGTGGCGATGGCGCTGACCGAGCCATTTGCGTGCGTCCTGCGCGGGCAAAACGCCATCGACGTGCGCGTGGGCGACGTCGTCGTTGTGATCGGCGCGGGACCTATTGGCATCATGCACATCCTGCTCGCGCGTTTACGCGGCGCAAGCCAGGTGATTGTCAGCGAGTTCAACCCGGCGCGGCTGGAACAGTCCGGGCGCTTCGGCGCAGATATCGCCGTCGCGCCCGATCAGCTTGAGCAGACAGTGGCGCAGGCAACGCACGGCGAAGGCGCGGACGCAGTCATCGTGGCAGCGCCGGCTCATGCCGCACAGGAAGCCGCCGTCAGGATCGCCGGAATTGGCGGACGCATCAACTACTTTGGCGGTCTGCCGAAAGATCGCCCGACCATCATGCTGGATTCCAACGTCGTGCATTACAAGGAGCTGCTCGTCACCGGAACGACCGCGTGCAGCACGCAGGACTGCCGTCAGGCGGCGGCAATTGTCGCCAGCGGGCGTGTCGATTTAGCTCAACTGGTAAGCGTTCAATTTCCACTGTCGCAGGCAAACGCTGCATTTGCTGCCGCCGAAGAAGGCAAAGCGTTGAAGGTCGTGCTGAAGCCCTAGCATAAGAGCCAGCCTATTACGCTGCATTGGAGGGGATATTGATCGACCATTCGAAGCCATTCCGGTTTCAGGTTCCACTCACGGGGGGCATTCCATCGGACTACGACAACGCGATCTCGCGGCGGTTGTCATCGATGGAAGGCATGTATCAGGATACGGCGGCATACCAGAAGCTGCGCGAAGCCAGCGACCCGCCGCTCTACGAAGTCTACGAGATTCGCCGTCCCGAAAACTCCGGCGAAGTGCTGCACGGCGTGACCGTGCTGCACCCCGGCAAGGTCGGGGACGAATACTTCATGACCAAGGGACATTTTCACGCTGTGCTGGAAACGGGCGAGGTGTACTACTGCCTGCGCGGTCAGGGGCTTCTTGTGATGGAAACGCCGGAAGGCGAAACCAGTATTCAGGCATTCACCCCCGGCGATGTGGTCTACGTGCTGCCGCGCTGGGCGCACCGCACCGTCAACACCAGCCGGGATGAAGACCTGATCTTCCTGTTCACCTACCCCGGTCACGCGGGGCACGATTACGGCACGATTGAGCAGAAGGGTTTCCGCAAGCTGGTCGTGGAGCAGGATGGCAGCCCCACAATTGTCGAGAATCCCCGTTGGAAAGCGTAAGACATGAGCAGCAACCTGAAGGCGTGCCGCGTGCTGGTCACACCGACCTCCTATGCCCGCCACGACTCGCGGCTGCGTACCGAGCTTGAGGCGCAGGTCGGCGAGGTCGTCTATAACACGACCGGGCGACCGCTGCGCTCCGAAGAAGTCCGCGACCTGCTGCACGATTGCGACGGCTACATCGCTGGACTGGACGTGATCGACCGGGCAGCGCTGGAAGCCGCAAACAGGCTGAAAGTGATCGCGCGCTATGGCGTTGGCGTTGAAAAGGTCGATCTGGCTGCGGCGCGCGAAAAAGAGATCGTCGTTTGCAACACACCGGGAGCGAACTCGAATGCGGTCGCGGAACTCGCCATCGGCTTGATGCTCGCAGCAGCCCGTCAGATTCCGCTGGCAAACGATGCGACACGCGGCGGCGGTTGGCCCCGTTTGACCGGGATGGCGCTGGAAGGCAAGGTGATCGGGCTGGTCGGCTTGGGCGCAATTGGCAAGTGCGTCGCTCGCAGGCTGCTTGGCTTCGAATGCAGGCTGGTCGCCTATGACCCTTACCCCGACCAGCGCTTCGCCCAGCAGTTCGGCGTCGAACTCGTGCCGCTTGAGCGCTTGCTCGAAACCGCCGATATTATCTCGCTGCACCTGCCCGCCGTCGCCGAGACGGTCGGCATGGTGGACGCGGGCTTTCTGGCGCGCATGAAGCGGGGCGCGTATCTGGTCAACACCGCGCGCGGCGAGCTGATCGATGAGGACGCGCTGGCAAGCGCTCTGGAAAATGGTCATCTGGCGGGCGCTGCCCTGGAGACCTTCCGCCGCGAACCTCCCGGCGCTAACTCACCGCTGACGCGGCAGCCCAACCTGATCGCCACGCCGCACCTCGGCGCGCAAACCGACCAGGCGATCAACTCAATGGGCTGGATGTCGTATCGCGACTGTATGGCAGAGCTGCGGGGCGAAACGCCCATGTACCCCGTGAAGATGGAGCTTGCCTGATGTCCGAGGTGATACCACGCACTACCTACAGCTTTATCCGAAAACCCGTCCCGACCTTTTACTTTATCGGCGTCACCACCAGACAGTCATCCATCATGCGGCTCTTCCCGCTGTGGATGAATGAGCTTGGCTTCCCTGAAGTGACGCTGGAAGGCGTCGACCTTAAGCTGGACGATGAGCCGGAGCATTATCGCGAAGTCGTCGGGCAGATCAAAGGCGACCCGCAGTCGCTCGGCGCGCTGGTCACCACCCACAAGATCAACCTGCTCAGCGCCGCCCACGATATGTTCGACTACCTCGACCCGTATGCGGCAATTCTTCACGAAATATCGTCCATCTCCAAGCGCGACGACCGGCTGGAAGGGCACGCCAAAGACCCGGTTTCAGCGGGCAAAACGCTGGACGCCTTGCTTGGCAAAGCTTATTTCGCCAGTACGAAGGGCGATGTGCTTTGCCTCGGCGCGGGCGGCGCGGGCACAGCGATCTCGCTGCACCTGTGCAATCAGCCGGAGGCTGGCGACCGCCCTGCCCGTATAGTCGTTACGGACACGGCACAGGCGCGCCTCGATCATCTGCAGGCGATGATCAGGCAGGTCAATCCGGGCATCGCCTTCGAGTTCGTGCTGACGGATGCGCCGGAGCAGGCAGATACCCTGATGGCGACCCTGCCCCCGCACAGTGTCGTGATCAACGCAACCGGGCTGGGTAAGGATCGTCCCGGTTCACCCATCACCGACGCGAGCATCTTCCCGCGCAATGCAATCGTCTGGGAGCTAAACTATCGTGGCGCGCTCGACTTCATGTATCAGGCGCTGAGGCAGCAGGATAGCCGTAAGCTGCGGGTCGAGGATGGTTGGGTCTACTTCCTGCACGGCTGGACGCAGGTGATTGAACAGGTGCTGCATACGCCTATCGACAGCGAGCGGTTCGAGCGCCTGGCAGAGATTGCGAGGCAAATCCGCTAAATGAGGCGGTCACGCGGGTTAGCGCTGGATATGGACGGGACGCTCATGGACAGTATGGGCTTCCACGCGCAAGCCTGGGTGTTTGCCTTCCGCGACGCGGGGCTGCGGGTCGAGATCGAGTGGTTCTACCTGCTGGAAGGCGTCAGCGGTCCCGAAGTCATCGAGCGCACGTTCCAGCGCGCCGGCAGCGCACGTCCCGACGCGCAAACGGTGGACGCCATCCGGCTGGCGAAAAACGCCCACTTCGACCAGTTATTCACGCCCAAGCCTATGGTCGGCGTCTACGACCTGTTCGCCGTCATCGAGAGGCTCAACTATCCGGTCGCCGTCGTTACCGGGTCGGAGAACGCGGTTGCCAGCCGAATGCTCGAAACGGTCTCTCTGCGCCAGTTCGTACGCGCGCTGGTTGGCAGCGACGATGTCGTTTATGGCAAGCCCGCGCCCGACCCCTATGCCAAAGCGGCGCAACTGCTGGGTGTGCCGCCTGACCACGCGCTGGCGCTGGAGAACGCACCGGCTGGTATTGAGAGCGCGAAGGCGGCGGGGCTGCCCTGCGTCGCCGTCGAAACCACGCTCCCGCGCGAGCATCTGCTGCGCGCCGATCACCATGTACCTGACCTGATCGACTTCGCCGCTTTCCTCGAACGTGAAGCTGACGTTTCGGGCGGGGCGGGAGCGTGGCGCGTCGAAAAACCCGTGAATCATTGACCGTT
>JADLHH010000565.1 GCA_020848855.1 Anaerolineae bacterium
CCTCAACAACCAGGTTGACCTGCTGTTGAAGAAAGGCTCGACCATCGACGACGACATCGTCGAGAACCTGGTGCATAAGCTGGACTGAACACGCCGCGACGTAGGGGCACGATATATCGTGCCCCTACAACCCCACATCCCATCATGATCGCCATCTATGCGACGCTCGGTTGCAGAACCTAGACGAATTTGAAACCTTCTCCATGCACGATCACGCACATGATGGGGGATAATAGGGTACTAGCCATACACGGTATGAAGCGCAAGAGCCATGCCCAGCACGATCCTGTACATCGAAGACGACCCGGCGAGCCGATCGCTGGTCGAGCGCACCCTGCGTTACGGCGGCTATCATGTGCTGATCGCCGACTGTGCGCGGGTGGGGATCGATCTGGCGAAGCGCGAACTGCCCGACCTGATTCTGACCGACATCAACCTGCCGGACATGAGCGGTCGCGAAGTGACGACCATGCTGCGCAGCGACGCCCGCTTCCGTACCACGCCCATTGTCGCGCTCACGGCGATGTCGATGGGCGAGCACCGCGAACTGGCGATGGCGGCGGGGCTGACCGGCTACCTGACCAAGCCGGTCGATGTCGAAGGGCTGCTGGAGCGCGTACACGAATACCTGCAGGGCGCGCAGGACGCCATCGAGCCGCAGGCGCTCGCCGACGCCCAGACGCGCTATTCGCAGGAGCTGGTCGCCCGGCTGGACGCGCGCATCCGCGAGCTGGAAACCGTCAATAACTCGCTCGCCCGGCTCGACAAAATGAAAGACACCTTCATCCAACTGACGGCGCACGAGCTGCGCACGCCGCTGACGTTGGTCTACGGCTACAGCCGCCTGCTCGAAGACAACGCCGAACTGAAGCACGCCATCCAGTATGACGCCAACCTGCGCACGCTGATGGAAGGCATGAACGGCGCCATTCTGCGGATGCAGAACATCGTCAACGAAATTCTGCTCGTCAGCCGCATCATGACCAACCGCATCGACCTGTCGATCGGACCGACCGACCCCGGCGAAATCGTGCGCAAGGTGGTCAAGGGCTACGAAGACGCGCTGCAGGAGCGGCGGCTGACGGTGCAGTTCGAACGCAGCGAATGGCCCGACCGCATCCGCGTCGACTGGGAACTGCTCGAACTGGCGATGCGCAACCTGCTCAGCAACGCCATCAAGTTCACGCCGGATGGCGGCACGATCACCATTCGCGCGGCGGTCGAAGGCGAGCAGATACGCATCAGCATCAAGGATACCGGCGTCGGCATCGCGCCGGAAGTGCAGGCGACGCTGTTCGAGCGCTTCCATACCAACAACGACGTGCAGCTTCATTCGACCAGCAAGACCGCGTTTCGCGGCGGCGGCATCGGGCTGGGGCTGGCGGTGTGCAAGGGGATTGTCGAGGCGCACGGCGGCGTGATCAACTGCCGCAGCGAAGGCTACGACCCGCAAAAACTGCCGGGCAGCGAATTCGTGATCGTGCTGCCGCTGAATACCGAGCGCCCCACGAGCATCAAACGATGAAGCCAGCCCGTCCACCGCACTACGCGACCGGTGTCGCTACCGCTCTGTTGACGCCTGCCCTGCTCGGCGTCGCGCCGATTTTCGGCAAGCAGGCGATCGCGCTCGGAGCCGACCCGTTCACCGTCGCCGCCGTGCGCACGGTGATCGCCGTCGCGCTGCTGTGGATTTTCTACGCCATCTTCCTGCGCAAGGCGATCTTCATCTACCCGGCGGGGCTGCTCGGCTGCGTGGTCGTCGGCGTGGTCAACGGCATCGGCTCGCTGTTCTACTACAGCGGCTTGGGGCTGCTCGACGCTTCGCTAGCGCAGCTCCTCAACGGGCTGTATCTGGTGTTCGCGGTGCTGCTGTCGCGCTTGGGCGGTGAGAAGCTCGACCGCCGCGTGCTGATTCGCGTGGGGCTGGCGTGCGCCGCGCTGGTCATCCTGACTGGCTTCGGCAGCGAGCCGATCAACTGGCTGGGCGTCGGCTTGATGCTCGGCAACGCGCTGATGTTCGCCGGGACGGTGATCCTCAGCCAGTACGTGCTGTACGAAATGCCGCCGACAACCGCAACGCTCTACATCCTTTCGACGATGGGTGTCGTCGTGATCATGGCGTGGGCGGCGGTCGGCAGACCGATGAGCAGCGCCCTGCTGGCGACGGCGTTCCCGCCGTTATTCGCGCTGGGCGTGACGACTGTGCTGTCGCGGCTGGCGATTTTTTCCAGCGTGGCAGTGTTCGGCAGCCTGCGCACCGCCGTGACCGCCGTCGGCGAGATTGGCGTGGCGCTGGCGCTGGCGTTCTTCGTGCTGGGCGACCGCCTGACGATTGTGCAGGTGCTGGGCGTGGGGCTGCTGGTTTTCAGTATGCTGCTCATCCGCTCGACCGACCTGCTGCCGCGCGGCTTCAACCCCAATGCGCTGCTGGTTCACGACATGGCGAACGTCCAGTTTCAGCGCATCGCCTTCCACCGCGCCTTCGGCAAAGCCGAGCACGATAACGAATACGGTGTGATGAGCACCATCACCACCGCCGAGATGCTGGCGATTCAGAAGATGCTGGGCGCGAACAACAAGCCGGTCGACCCGTTCCCAATCGCCAAGCCGAGCTACGGAATCGACCTGGCGGCGTTCCTGGGCGGCGACGAGCCGACGCCAGCGAAAACCGACGCCGACGAAGGTTCGTAACTCACCCCGCCACCTCCTCAAGCTGACGCAGCGTTTCCAAAACCCGCAGTTCCCACAGTGTGCGGGCGTAGATCGCCTCGTTCCCGGTGAAGCTGGTTTTGCCGCCCGGCGGCGTGGACATGTGGAAGCCATCCACGTCCACCCCCCGGTTTGGGTACAGCCTCGTGCTGCCGCGCAGGTCGATCAGTGGGAGATGCTGGTCGGCGGCGGTCTGGACGATCAGCGCGTTGAGTCCGTCCGCCGAGCCATCGTTGGGGACGGTATAGCCCGTCGGGAAGGTGGCCAGGATGGGCACGATGCCGTGTTCGGTGAGCGCCGCCAGTATCTGGCACAGATTCTCCTGATACACGTCCGGCGAACCCTCCAGATTCCACGAGATGTGATCCAAATCCTGCACGCCGAAGTACAGCAGCGCGTAGGCGGGGTGCAGGTCGCGGATGGCGCAGTCCAGTGGAGTTTCGTTGGGCTGACAAATATCGGCGGTCGCCCACATCGGGTCAAGCGCTGATGCGGAATTGAACGACCGCCCCGCCGCCGCGCTCGCCGCGCAAAAAGAGTCCGCAAACCGATCGATGGTCGGCTGTAAATCGACGTATATGCCG
>JADLHH010000566.1 GCA_020848855.1 Anaerolineae bacterium
CAGGCTGGGCATGTCTGGGACGATACGCTCCGTTCGCCCGGCGGCGTGAACCCGGTCACCTGGTACTTCAAGGCATAACAAACTTAAGTCTGGAAGGTGGGATCAGTAGCGATCCCACCTTCCCAATAGACGTTTTTCATTTGAGGAAAAATGCTTAACTTCATCATTCGTCGTTTGGTCACCGCCGTGTTGACACTCTGGGCGATCTCGGTGATGAGTTTCATCATCATCCAGTTACCCCCTGGTGACTTCCTGACATCCTACGTGGCAAATCTTGCCCAGATGGGCACAACCGTCACCAGCGATCAGGTTGAGATCATGCGCGAAACGTATGGTCTGGATCAGCCGATTTACGTGCAGTACGCCAAGTGGATGAGCGGCGTGATTCGCGGCGATTTCGGCAGGTCGCTCGAATGGGGCGTCCCGGTGACCGATCTCATCTGGGACAGGCTCGGCTACAGCATCATGGTCGGGGCGTCGTCAATATTGTTTGTTTGGTCAATTGCGATTCCCATCGGCGTCTTCTCGGCAACGCATCAGTATTCGCTGATGGATTATGTATCCACTTTTTTTGGATTCCTGGGTCTGGCAATACCCGACTTCCTGCTGGCGCTCGTCCTGATGTGGATCGGCTACTCCGCCTTCGGTCAGAATGTGGGCGGGCTTTTCTCGCCTGAATTTCAGGATGCGCCCTGGTCGCTGGCAAAACTCGGCGACTTAATCAGTCACCTGTGGATTCCCATGATCGTCGTCGGCACTGCCGGCACAGCCGGACTCATCCGTACCATGCGCGCCAATATGCTGGACGAAATCAACCAGCCCTACGTTGAAACCGCCCGCGCCAAGGGGCTAAGCGAGCGTCACCTGATCTGGAAATACCCGGTGCGCGTGGCGCTGAATCCCTTCGTCAGCACCGTCGGCTACGCCCTGCCGTCGCTCATTGGCGGCGTCATCATCGTCGGCGTCGTGCTGAACCTGCCCACTATTGGACCGCTCCTGCTGCGCGCGCTTTTGTCGCAGGATATGTTTCTGGCAGGAGCAATTGTCCTGTTGTTGAGTTCCCTGACGGTCATCGGCACGCTGATGTCCGACATTCTCTTAGCTCTGCTCGATCCACGCATCCGGCTGGAATAGAGACACAAAACAATGACTGATACCTTGACTTCTCCGCTTCCGGGGAAGCTCGACGGACCCGATCCTGTCAGCGAGGACGTAGCCGTCGCTATCGCGTCGCCGCGCAAGCTCATGTGGTGGAAGTTCCGCAAGCACCGGGTGGCGGTGTTTAGTCTGGTCGTGCTGATTATCCTGTACCTGATGGCGATCTTCGCCGGTTTCCTCAGCCCGTACGACCCGAACACGTACAACGCAGCGTACAAGTTCGTTCCCCCCATGCAGATCACCTTTATCGACGGGCAGGGCAGCTTCACCTTCCGCCCCGGCGTGAACATGCTGGTCAGCGAGCGTGACCCCGAAACCCTGCGGATCACCTACACGGCGGATAGCGCCGTCTGGTATCCGCTTCACTTCTTCGTCAAGGGCGAGCCGTATACCCTGTTTGGCTTCCTCAAGCTGGATATTCACCTGTTCGGCTTGGGCGACGAGGCGCAGGGAATGCCCATCTTCCCGATCGGCTCCGACCGGCTCGGACGTGACGTTTTTTCGCGCGTCCTGTACGGGGCGCAGGTTTCGCTCTCCATCGGTCTCGTCAGCGTGTTCCTGAGCGTGGCGCTCGGCATCGTCCTGGGTGGCATTTCCGGCTACTACGGCGGCGCTGTCGATAACGTCATCCAGCGGGTGATCGAATTCATCCGCAGCCTGCCTTCCCTGCCCTTGTGGATGGCGCTCAGCGCTGCCCTGCCCCCCGACATGCCGCAGGAGAGCCGCTACTTCGGCATCACCATCATCCTGTCGGTCATCGGCTGGACATCGCTGGGGCGGCAGGTGCGCGGGCGCTTCCTCGCGCTGCGTACCGACGATTTCGTGCTGGCGGCGCGTCTCACCGGTGCGAGCGACTGGCGCATCATCATCCGGCACATGGTTCCCTCGTTCACCAGCCACATCATCGCCTCGCTCACGCTCTCCATTCCGGGCATCATCCTGGCGGAGACCGCGCTGAGCTTTCTCGGTCTGGGGCTGCGCCAGCCGGCGATCAGTTGGGGAATCCTGCTGCAGGAAGCGCAGAACATCCGCACGGTAGCGCTGTCCCCCTGGCTGCTCCTGCCGGGTATCGCTGTCGTCATTACGGTGCTCGCATTCAACTTCCTGGGTGACGGCTTGCGCGACGCTGCCGACCCCTTCGTTCGTTAGGAATGAATGGATGAATGACAGGAACGTCTTACTGGAAGTCCGAAATCTCAAGGTATCGTTCTTCCTCACTGAAGCGACGGTGCAAGCCGTTGATGGCGTCAACCTCACCATCGAGGCGGGCAGGACGCTCGGCGTCGTCGGCGAAAGCGGCTGCGGCAAAAGCGTCACCGCCCGCGCCATCCTGGGCATGGTGCGTCACCCCGGCAAAGTCACCAGCGGCGAGATCATTTATCGCGACCGCGCCGGCAGAGCCGTCGATATTGCGAAACTGCCCCCCGACGGCTCGGAAATCCACGGCATCCGCTGGGGCGAAATCGCCATGATCTTTCAGGAGCCGATGACATCCCTCAGCCCGGTTCACACCATTGGCAACCAGATGATCGAAGCCCTTCGCCTGCACAAGGACGTGAGCAAGACCGCCGCCGAAGCGGTATCGGTCGACCTGATGAAGCGCGTCGGTCTGCCAACCCCGGAACGGCTGCTCAATCGCTATCGCCACGAGCTAAGCGGTGGGATGCGTCAGCGTGTGATGATTGCGATGGCGCTGACCTGCAATCCGCGTTTGCTGATCGCCGACGAGCCGACTACCGCACTGGACGTGACCACCCAGGCGCAAATCCTCGACCTCATGCGCGACCTGCAAGCCGAATACCAGATGGCAATCATGTTCATCACCCACAATCTCGGCGTGATCGCGGAAATGGCGGACGATGTCGTCGTCATGTATCTGGGTAAGGAAGTCGAAGTCACGGACGTGGACACCCTGTTTCACGGGGCGGCGCATCCCTATACGCAGGCGCTGCTGCGCTCCATCCCCCGGCACGACATCGTCGTTGACCGCCTGGCGACCATCGAAGGCACGGTGCCAGACCCCAGCGCCATTCCCGCCGGTTGCGCCTTTCACCCGCGCTGCCTGCATTACCGGGCGAGCGAGTGCAAAGTGCCGCCGTTCATCCAGGTTTCCGAGAAGCATTTCGTTCGCTGCACGCGCGTGTACGATCTCAACGAGCATTTAGTCGATTCGCAAACGGTCCCGCAGCAATGACAACCAATAATCACAACGATGCCGACGTGTTGTTGCGCGTCACTAATCTCAAGAAATATTTCCCTATTCATCATCGCGGGCTTTTTGGCTCGAAAATCGTCAACCAGGTTCGGGCGGTCGATGACGTCAGTTTCTTCATTCGTCGCGGCGAAGTCCTCGGCTTGGTCGGCGAAAGCGGCTGCGGCAAAACCACGACTGGACGGGTGATCCTGCGGGCGATTGACCCGACAGCCGGCGAAAGTATCGTCGACGATACCAATCTGGGGCAGGTCGATCTCGCCAAACTCTCTCGCGCGGAAATGCAGAAGGTGTGGCAGAACATCCAGCTCATTTTCCAGGACCCGTATTCGTCGCTGAACCCCCGCATGACGCTCGAACAAATCGTTTCCGAGCCGCTGCGCAATTACCACATCGCCAACGCTTCGCAGCGCCACGACCGGGTAGCGGAACTCCTGCAGCTTGTCGGTATGCGCCCCGAATATATGAGCCGCTATCCGCACGCTTTCAGCGGCGGGCAGCGCCAGCGTATCGGGATTGCGCGGGCATTGGCGCTCAACCCGCAGTTGGTCATCTGTGACGAGCCGGTCTCGGCGCTGGACGTGTCCGTGCAGGCGCAGATATTGAACTTGCTGCAGGATTTGCGCCAGCAGCTTCACCTGACGTATCTGTTCATCTCGCACGATCTCAGCGTCGTGCGCCATCTCAGCAATCGTGTCGCCGTGATGTACGTCGGCAAGGTGGTTGAAGTTGCCGACACGGAAGACCTGTTTACCGATATCAAGCATCCGTACACCGAAGCCCTGCTCGCTTCCGCGCCGACGCCAGACCCGCGCGCCCGGAAGAACCGCAAGCCGTTAGCCGGCGAAATCGCCGACCCGGCGAACCCGCCCACCGGATGCTATTTCCACCCGCGTTGTCCTTATGCCCAGGAACGGTGTAAAGTGGAGCAGCCCGCTCTGCGCGAGGTCAAGCCGAACCACTGGGCAAGCTGTCACTTTTCCGAGGAAATTCCGTTTCAATCGTAAGCGTTTTTATTGTATGGTCGGGCTGGGTTATGAAAATTGTCTTACTGTTTCCGCCAAACTGGACACCGAGTATGCCGCACCTCGCGCTGCCGACGCTCACCGCCTACCTGCGCGACAAAGGCATCGAGGTCATCCAGCGGGATTTGAACGCCACCACCTTCGATGAAATCCTCACGCAGGCGTTCATCCTGAACAGCGTTGAACGCCTGCGCGGCGATTACGGCGCGGACGCCCGCCGCCACCCCACCGACCGGCACGGCTTGCCGAAGCGCGAGCATGTGCTGTGGGCGCTGCGCGAAGGTGAGCGGATCGGGCGGGAAGTCGAGGATGCCAAGCGCATCATCCGCAGCGAGCGCTTCTTCGACGGCGAAACCAGCCTGCCCGCCTTTGAAACCATCATCCAGGCGCTCGAAGTCGCTTCGCTCCCGTTCTATCCCGCGTCCCTCACTCTGCAAACGTACATTTCGGCGTATCCCACCGACAGCAGCGCCGCGCTGCTGCAAGCCGTCCGCGACGAGAACCACAACATCTTTCTGAATCTGTTCCGAAACGGCATCCTCAAAGAGATCGAGCGCGAAAAGCCCGACATCGTCGGCATCTCGATTCCGTCCATGCCGCAGATGCTGGCGGGCATGACGCTCGGCTATCTGGTGAAGAATTCCGGTCTGGACTGTCACGTCACCGTTGGCGGTCCGCACATCAGTATGCTGCGCGATGAGCTGGCGAAAGCGCCCGCCATCTTCAGCCTGTTCGACAGCGCCGTCGTGTTCGACGGTGAAGTCCCGCTCTACAGCCTCGCTCAGGCGCTCGCCGGCGACGGCGATCTCTCGAAAGTGCCGAATCTCGTCTACCGGGATGGCGACAGCATCCGCATGACCGACCGGAAAACGCCGGAAAAAATCGGTGACCTGCCGATCCCGGATTTCGATGGTCTGCCGCTGGACAAATACCTCGCCCCCTATCTCGCGCTGCCGCTGCTGACGGCGCGCGGCTGCTACTTCGGCAAGTGCGCCTTCTGCAACGTCGGCTATGGCGAGCCGGAATCGTTCAGCCAGCTTCGCGCCGAAAAACTGGTCGAGCAGATGGTCTACCTGAACCAGAAATACGGCACGCGCCACATCTTCTTCTCCGACGAAGCCATTACGCCCAAGAACCTGCGCGCCTTCCCGCCGATGCTGCGAGCGATGGGCACGCCGTTTCACTGGGGCGGCTGCGCCCGTTTCGAGGCGGTGATTTCGCGGGAACTGCTGGAAACCATGCAGCGCGGCGGCTGCCGGATGATCCTGTTTGGTCTCGAAAGCGCGTCCGAAGCCATCATGGATCGCATGATCAAGGGAACCAAAGTCGAAGACATGAGCCGTATTCTGGTCGAAAGCACCGATGCCGGAATCTGGAATCACACCTTCTTCTTCTTCGGTTTCCCCGGCGAAACGCTGGCGGACGCCCAGGAAACGGTCAATTTCCTGTTCGAGCACAAGCCCTATATTCATTCGGCGGCGCTGGGCACATTCCTCATGGAACGCTATTCCCCGGCGCATCGCTTTCCGCAGAACTTCGGCGTCTCGAAAATCGTCGACGACCCGACCAGAGACCTCGCCATCTATTTCGACTACGAGGTCGCCGAGGGCATGGATTCCGAGTTTGCCGAGCGCGTCGCCGACCGCTTCATGGACACGCTGCCGACGAAATCGTATCCGCAGTTTTACGCCAACGATGTCTACCGGTTCCTGTATGCCAGCTACCTGAGCGAGCACGACAAGCCAATGGTCCCCTGGCTGATTCCTGAACAGCATCAGGTCTAGGCAGGTCACGGCATGTCCCAGTCCCGACGTATTTTCCATGCACCCAACACCACCCATGACCAACATGACCGATCACGATTCCCTGCTCGCTGAACTCCAATCTGCCGCCGACGCCAGCGACGACAATCTGCTCGCGCGGGCACATGCGCCGCGCATCCGCCTCGATACCCGCGAGCCATTCGCGCCGCTGGTCGTCGGCTATACCGTCTTTCGGGAAGCGGCGAATTCCCCCTCGACGAAATTTCACATCGACCCGGAAGATGGTATCGCCATCGAATATGCCATCTGGTCGGATTGGGATATTCAGCATCTGTATGAGCTGGAACACGTCTGGGTGTATCTGGACGCGGGCAGAAATGTCATCAAAGTCGAAGCATCGGCGCATGGCGCGAAATGCCCCATCCAGCTTGAAGACGGCTCCCTGCCGCTGGCGGACAACCGCGTCACGGTCTATTCGGAGCCGGGCAAGCACGCTTTCGCGGCGGAACAAACCGCCTTCGCCACGCATCTGGCTGAATTCATCACCAGGAACTGCACCGCAGATGCCGGGGCAGATGGCATCCTCGTCCACAGCCTGTTCGGCGCGGCGGCGTTTGGCAGCCCAACGGCGTTCGACGCCCGGCTCGCCAAACGCTACCTGCAGCGCCGGGCGTTCACGCCGTCCTTTGACTTTTCGCGTTCGTTCGATCTGCGCGCCGTCCCCTTCGTCACCTGGGCGCAGTTACAGGCATGGATTCCGCGCCGTATCATCTGGTGGCGCGAGCACCTACCGCGCCTCGTCCCCCATTTGCGCCTCGTCTGCCTCGATTCGGGCGACACGCTGGTCGATGAGGCGACCGAGGTGAAAGACGGCGAAGTCACGCTCCATGCCGAACTGATCCCCGGCGCGGCGGACATGGTGCGCCAACTGCAAGCCGACGGCTATCGCGTGGCGCTGGTGGCGGATGGTCCGGCAGCGACCTTCGAGAATGTCCTCGACCGGCAGTATGGTCTCTGGGATGCGTTTTCAGCCTTTGCCATTTCCGGCAGCGTCGGCGCGCTCAAGCCGGACGCGCGCATGTTCCGCGCCGCCCTCGACGCGCTCGACA
>JADLHH010000567.1 GCA_020848855.1 Anaerolineae bacterium
TCCACGAGTCGATGTCGATGCGGAAGACCGACGTGCGCTTGAGTTCGTCGGGCGTCGGCGTGCGGTAGTCCGCGCCGGGCTTCAGATGCGGGAAGTATTTGTCGCACAGAAGCTGCAAGCCGCGCCCGGCTTCCACCGGGTCTTTCACCAGCGACGCCCGCCCAAAGACCGCCACGCCGGCATATTCGACGCTGAAATCAAAAGCACGCTCGGCGGGCAGCAGCCGCCCCATCTCGCTGACCGACAGGCAGACGCGCGCATCGCTTTCGACGTTGGCGCGCGTGCGCCCGACCCGCGCCGTGTGCAGGTAGATCGCGTGTACGGCTTCGTCGTAGACGAACAGGTTGGTGTTGATGAACGGCTGCCCGTCGGCAGCGGTCGCGAGCGCCGCGAAGGGCGCGCGCCGGAGCATGTCGATAATCCAGGCGTCATCATCAACCGAGCGATCCACCCGGCGAAGCTGGTTGGCGGGAAGGGTGTGGTAGTCTTTCGGCATCGTCACAAATCCTTGTGTGTTATACACAAGAGAGTACAGGATATCGCCGGGGTCGAGGTAGGCTCAGATGAGTCCGCCCAAAGATGAATCGTGTATTAAACACCGGTAAAAAGCATTGCCATTTGCACGAATAAACGGTAAAATAAAATTCGATGATACGAACAATTGAGCGCACCTCTCGACAGTCTTTTTCCTTCCCGGTGTGTTGGTGTGGGTGGATCGTGGGAGAGCCGGTCAATGGCTAACGACGACATCCACGCTGCGAAACTGGTCGATCTTCCCCTGATTAGACGTCTTGCCGAAAAAGGAACCGTCCTCGACAGCGAGATGCGCTGCACCCGCGAGATTGCCGATTCGCAGAATGTGCTGCTGTCCAGCATCCTGCCGCAGCGCGGTCTGCATACGTTGATCGGGCGGGCGGGGCGTCAGCGGATCGCCGGGCAGTTTCGTATCCGGTCGGACGAGCGAGTCGCCCAGATCACGTACATCGCGCCCGAACTGGAAGCGCAGCGGCGGGATACCGCCTGGCTGAACCTGATCGACGCGATGGCGACGGAAGCGGGCAGGCGCGGCGTCCACATGCTGACGGCGGAAGTCGACGAAGACAGCCCACTGTTCGTGACGATGCGGACGGCAGGATTTGCCGTGTACGCGCGTCAGGAACTGTGGCGACGCGACCCCGCCCCGCTGGCGGAAACCCCACCGATCCACGTGACCGAGGGGAAGGACGACGACACCAGCGCGATCCAGTCGCTCTATTGCAATATCGTCCCGCGGCTTGTCCAGCCGGTCGCCGCCCCGCCGGAAGAAAGCGAAGGCTTCGTCTACCGGGACGCGGGACGGCTTCAGGGCTACGTCGCGGTATCGTCGGGCAAAAGCGGCGTGTACATGATGCCGCTGCTGCATCCGGATATTCTGTATCGAGACGCAGTGACCATCCTTGCCGGGGTGCTGGCGCGTATCGGACGTGCCGAGCGGCAGCCGGTGTACGTGTGTGTGCGGCGGTATCAGGACTGGCTGGAAGATGCCCTGACGGAACTGGGCTTCGCGTCATGCCAGCCACAGGCGCTGATGGTGCGCCATATCGCTGCTGGCGTGCGCCAGGCGCAGTTCGCACCGCTGGAACACTCATTTGAAGTTATCCCCAGCGTCGTGCGTCCGCCGACGAGCAGCAGCACGAAATTCGTTCGCTCAGGAGATAAAATTCCGAACCTATGGAACGGCGCATAACAGACGACATACACGAGTTAAAACGGGTCTTGCCGTCTCACCTGACGGCGAAGCTCGATACCATCGGTAATATCGACAGTCTTCTCGAAGTAGTTCTCGACTTAGGACGCATCCCAACCGCACGGTACATCAGCGGCGAAGTTGGACTTTCCGACCACGAGGTCACGCGCGCCGAACTGGACGCGATTGTGGACAGCATCGGCTCGTTCGACGCCGACAACCGCGCCGGGATTGAGCGCACGCTGCACCGCATCAGCGCCATCCGCAACCGGCGCGGCGAGGTGGTGGGCTTGACCTGCCGCGTGGGGCGCGCGGTGTACGGGACCATCGACATCGTGCAGGACTTGATCGAGAGCGGGCAAAGCATCCTGCTGCTCGGTCCGCCCGGCGTGGGCAAGACGACCATGCTGCGAGAAGCCGCCCGCGTGCTGGCAGAGAACAAGCGCGTGATCATCGTCGATACCTCGAACGAGATCGGCGGCGACGGCGACGTGCCGCACCCGGCGGTCGGCAAGGCGCGCCGGATGCAGGTTTCGAAGCCGGAACGCCAGCACGAGGTGATGATCGAGGCGGTCGAGAACCACAACCCCGAAGTGATCGTCATCGACGAGATCGGGCGCGAGCTGGAAGCGATGGCGGCGCGGACGATTGCCGAGCGCGGCGTGCAGTTAATCGGCACGGCGCACGGTAACGCGCTGGATAACCTGCTGCTCAACCCGACGCTCTCCGACCTGATCGGCGGCATCCAGTCGGTGACGCTTTCCGACGAGGAAGCCCGCCGCCGGGGCACGCAGAAAACGGTGCTGGAGCGCCGCGCGCCGCCGACCTTCGACGTGCTGATCGAGATTCAGACCCGCGACCGGCTGATCGTCCACGAGGACGTGGCAGCAGCGGTCGATGCGGTGCTGCGCGACAAGCCGCTGCCGGTCGAGATTCGCGCGCGCAACGAGGCGGGCGAAGTGATCATCGAGAACGCCCAGCCGGAAATCCGCTCGATTGCCGAGCGCAACCTGCGCGACCGCAGCGGCAGCGGCAGCACCAGCAACGGGCGCAGCAGCCGCAACGGGCGCACGCGCGCCGAGACCGACGCCGCGCGCTTCGAAATCAGCGTCGAAAACGGCGGCAGCAAGCTCAAGCCGGTGAGCGTATACGCTTACGGTGTGGCGCGCAACCGGCTGTACCAGGCGGCGCGGCGGCTGCACGTCCCGCTGACGCTGACCGACGACGCCGGGCAGTCCGACATGATCGTGACGCTCAAGAACTACTACCGCCGCCGCCCCAAGCTGATCGTGGACGCCGAGCGGCGCGGCACGCCGATCTTCGTGCTGCGCGCCAATACCATCACCCAGATGGAGAATTTCCTGATGGACGTCTTCCAGAAGGAGGATACCCGAAGCGAGTCGGGCGACCCTTTTGGGGAGGCGATGAGGGAGGTTGAGAAGGCGATCACGCTGGTGCGCAGCGGGCAGGAGTACGTCGACCTCGCGCCGCGCCCGTCGAGCATCCGCCGCCGCCAGCACGAACTGGCGCACCGCGCCCGGCTGGACTCGGAGAGCTTCGGCGACGAGCCGCAGCGCCGGGTGAGGATTTACCGACGGCTGGCGTAGCGCCTCGCTCACTCATCGCGCAAGTGAAAAGGAAACAGCCGGGGCAGAGGTATAACTTTGCCCCGATTTTTATTAGAACCAAAGATTCGGAATGATAATAGGAAAAGCCGCGTCAGGCAAACCGCGCGTTGTCCTCATTCTGCCGTGCTGCATCGGCGACGTAGTGCTGGCGACGCCGGCGCTCAAGGCGCTGCGCCGCGCTTACCCGAACGCGCACATCGCGTGGGCGGTCGGCAGTTGGTCGAAGCCCGCCATCGAGCATCACGACCTGCTCGACAGCGTGATCGACACCGGGGCGGACGCGCTGCCCGTGCGCTCGCCGGGCGGGGTGCTGCGCTTCGTCCGCCAGCTTCGCGCCGGAAAATTCGATCTCGCCGTGTCGCTGGTGCGCTCGCCGCTGATGAGCGCCGCCGTGCTGCTGTCCGGCATCCCGCAGCGCGCCGGGATCGACAGCGCCGGGCGCGGCTTCGGTTACACGGTGCGGGCAAAGGTCGACCCGAACATGCCGCGCCACGAAGCCGAAATCTACCTCGACGTAATCCGCGCATTGGACATCGACACGGCGGGCTGCTACGCCAACGTCCCGGTTTTCGAAACTGATGCAGCAGCGGTACGGGAAAAACTGCGCGAGCGCGGCATCGACGGCGCGTATCTGGTGATCAATCCGGCAGGTGGGCGCAACCCCGGCATGGTCATGGACGCCAAGCGCTACCCGCCGGAGCAGCTTGCGGCGCTGGCGAACCGGCTCGCGGCGGCTTTGCGCGCGTCGGTCGTGCTGGTCGGCGGGTATGGCGACGCGGCGCTGGTGGAAGCCGTGCAGGGGTGGCTGGACGTGAAGGCGGCGGCGTTCATCGGCGAACTGCGCTTCGGCGAGATCGCGGCGCTGGCGCGGGCGGCGCGGCTGTACCTGGGCAACGACACCGGGCTGACGCATCTGGCGGCGGCGTCCGGCGCGAAGACGGTGATGATTCTGGGTCCATCCGACCCGGCACGCTACGCGCCGTTTGCACCCGACGCGCTCGCGCTGTGGAAGCCGACGACGGTCGCGCGCGGCGGGGTGGCTGCCGGAGCGCCCGACGGCTGGGACTGGGCGCGCGACGGTATCGGCGTGGACGCCGCCGAGCAGCAGATTCGCGCGTGGCTGGACGAGAGTTAAGAGGCGAAACAATGTCGCTGTATCGCGCAGTGGTCATCTCAAATTTGCTTGGTGCATTGGGAAATTACTGTGACGGAAACTCGCTTGGTCGCGCGTTAGCGAAAGCCAGCTATAACGTCGAGATGGACGATCAATTTGAACAGACACCCTCACTTTCATTCATAACGAAGGATAAGCCGCTCGTCAGCAAAGGCGCAGCACCGTTCATGCCCGATCTCGCCGTCGAGGTTCAGTCGCCCGATCAGAGCGACAAGTTCATGGCGGATAAAGCTGCGTATTATCTGGCGAACGGCGTGCGGATGGTGTGGCTGGTGTACCCCGAAAAGCGTCTGGTTGAAGTGCTCACGCCCGATGACCGCCACCTGCTCAACGACGCCAATACACTCGACGGCGGCAGCGTGCTGCCCGGCTTCAGCCTCGCGGTACGCGACATCTTCGCGGAATAGTCCTCTACCGAAACACGCCGCCAATCGCATCAATCACCCGCGCCAGCACGTCGCGTTTCACGTAGCCATGTTCGAGATACCAGGCATACGTGTCCTGCACGCTCCGGCGCATGTCGATCTGCGGCTCGGCGAGTTCACGCCGCGCCTTGCTGCTGTCGAAATAGATATTCAGCGCGCCCAGCCGCGTCTGGTCGCCATCGACCGGCAGCCGCAGCCCGGCGGCGCGCAGCGCGTCGAACAGCCCCGCCAGCGGCGGCAGCGTCCAACCCGGCACGGGGATGAAGGGACGCGCCGCGCCAACTACTTCGGCGATCAGCGCGAACCAGTTGCGGA
>JADLHH010000568.1 GCA_020848855.1 Anaerolineae bacterium
GAACATCCGGCTGTTTGGCGACATGACCGCGCTGGAGAACCTGCTCGTCAGCCAGCACGCGCTCGGCAAGGCGACGCTGTTCGGGGCGCTGGTGTTCACGCCCGGCTACCGCAGCGAGGAGCGCCGCCTGCGCGAAAACGCGCTCCACCTGCTGGATCGCTTCGGACTCGCGCCGGCTGCCGGCGTACAGGCGCGCACGCTGCCTTACGGCGATCAGCGGCGGCTGGAGCTGGCGCGCGCGCTGGCAAGCCGCCCGAAGCTGCTGCTGCTGGACGAGCCGACGGCGGGCATGAACCCGGTCGAGACGCACGATCTGGGTGAGCAGATCATCCGCCTGCGCGCCGAAGGCTTGACCGTGCTGGTGATCGAGCACGATATGTCGCTGATCCAGCAGGTGTGCGACACGATTTACGTGCTCAACTTCGGGCAGATCATCGCGCATGGCACGCACGACGAAATCCGCCACAACCGGCAGGTGATCGAGGCGTATCTCGGTGAGGATGAAACCGATGGCGCTGCTTGAAGTTCACGATCTCCACACCAGCTACGGCGCGATCCAGGCGCTGCGTGGGCTGTCGTTCACCGTCGATCAGGGGCAGGTCGTCAGCCTGATCGGCGCGAACGGCGCGGGTAAATCGACCACGCTCAACACCATCAGCGGCTTGCTCAAGCCGACCGGCGGGCGCGTGATCTTCGACGGGCGCGACATCACCGGTTGGCGCGCCGACCGCGTGACGGCGCTCGGCTTGATTCAGGTCCCCGAAGGGCGGCAGATCATCGCCCCGATGACCGTCTACGAAAACCTGATCATCGGCGTGCAGCGCGACACCGACCTGCAAGCCGATCTGGACGACATTTACGCCCGCTTTCCCCGCCTGTACGAGCGTCGTGACCAGCGCGCCGGGCTGCTCAGCGGCGGCGAGCAGCAGATGCTGGCGGTCGGGCGCGCGCTGATGATGCACCCGCGCCTGCTGATGCTCGACGAGCCGAGCATGGGACTTGCCCCGCTCATGGTCAACGAAGTGTTTCGCATCGTCGGCGACATCAAAAATCAGGGCATCCCGATCCTGCTGGTCGAGCAGAACGCGCGCAAGGCGCTGCAAATCGCGGATATGGCTTACGTGCTGGAGCGCGGCAAGATCGCGCATCACGGCGACGCGGCGAAGCTGCGCGAGGACACGTCGGTCATCGCCGCGTATCTGGGCTGATTCTCGTCTCAAGCCATTCGGTTCTATTGAATGGTGCAGGCTGGCGCGGTTTTGGCTCCCCGGCTGTATCGACAGGGCAGCGCAGTTTCGCTAAACTCACGGCGAATACGATGCTGATAAGCCGCCTTCCCCCCGGAGTTGCGTATGTTTCCCATTGCCCGCTTCGACAATCTGGATCGTTCCAAGCTCGCGTCCGCCTTCCCGAAAATCGAAAAGCTCTACCGCGACTTTGCCGGGAAAGAGCATGTGCCCGGCGTCGTTTACGGCGTCGTCGTCGATGGTAAGCTGGTCTTTTCGGGAGGTATCGGCGTCCAGAATATCGAAACGCAGACGCCCGTGACCCCGGACAGCGTGTACCGCATCGCCTCGATGTCCAAGAGCTTCACGGCGATGGCGCTGCTCAGGCTGCGCGACGCCGGCAGGCTGCATCTGGACGAGCCGGTCGTCACCTACGTGCCGGAACTCGCCAGCCAGCTTTACCCCACCCGCGACTCGGCTCCCGTCACCGTGCGCCACCTGATGACGATGAGCGCCGGGCTGCCGCAGGACGATCCCTGGGCGGATCGTCATCTGGACATCACGCCGGAGCAGTTCTCCGCGCTCATGCAAGCGGGCGTCGCCTTTTCCGCCCCGCCCAACACCCGCTACGAGTATTCCAATCTCGGCTACGGCATTCTGGGGCGGGTGGTGACCAACGTCGCCGGGATGCCCTACCAGCAGTACATCCGCGACAACATTCTCCTGCCGCTCGGCATGACTTCCAGCACCTACGATGTCAAGCAGGTCGACTCGGCGCGGCTGGCGATGGGCTACTTCCGCCGGGATAACCAGTGGATCGCCGACCCGCCGATTGCCGATGGCGAATTCGGCTCGATGGGTGGTCTGTTCACGACCATCAACGATTTTTCGCGCTACATGGCGTTCCTGCTCGATGCGTTTCCGCCCCGCGACGACGACGAAACGGGACCGATCCGCCGCAGTTCGGCGCGCGAAATGCAGCAGCCCTGGCGGCAGCGGCTGGTGGCGGCGTCCCGCGCGACGCCGGATGCTCCGGCGCTGTATCAAAGCGAGGGCTACGGCTTCGGGCTGTCGTGCGGCGTCGATTCGCTGCTCGGCTACTCGGTCGCGCACGGCGGCGGGCTGCCCGGCTACGGCACGTTCTACCGTCTGCTGCCGGAACGTGGCATCGGCTTGGTGGCGTTCTCCAACCTGACCTACACTTCGCCCGCGTCCGTCATGACTCCGGCGTTCAGCCTGCTGTTCAAGACCGGCGGCGCGCCCAGGCGTGTCATACCGCCATCGGCTGCCTTGCTCGCGGCGCAGGACACCATCACCCGGCTGTACGAGCAGTGGGATGACGACCTGCTCACCGGGGCGGCGACCGACTCGTTCTTCATGTACCAGCCAGTGTTCAAGGACGAGCCGCTGGAACAGCGTCGCGAGCAGTTCGCCGCGCTGCGCAAGAATTTCGGCAAATGCCTGTCGGTGACGCCCATCGAGCCGGAAGACGCCCTGCGCGGGCGCTGGACGCTGCGCTGCCGTAACGGGCGCATCGGCGTGTTCGTGACGATGGCGTCGTATGCGCCGCCGAAAATCCAGTACATGCAGTTGACGCTGATCAAGCCGCTTGGTTCGGCGCTCCGGCAGACGATTGATCGGCTGGTCGCGCTCATGCGCGCCTGGGACGATGCGAAAGCGGCTACGCTGTTCTCACGGGCAGCTAAGCCGTCCGCCATGCGCGCCCAGTTCGAGGCGCTCCGCGTGCAGTACGGCAGTCTGCGCGCAGGTGATACGCTCGAAGGCGACGGCAGGACGCAGGCGGTCGTTCAGTTGGTCGGTCAGCGCGGCTCGGTCAATATGAAAGTGGTCGTCAGCCGGCGCACCGGTAGGATCACCAGCCTCACGTTCACCCGCCCGCGCGAAACCGCCTTCGTCCCGTGATGTGAAGAGACCTCACCCCTGCTTAGCTACGCTCAGCTTCCCCTCGCCCCGCTTGCGTGGGAGAGGGGCAGGACAAACCGCAGGTTTGCACGGGGTGAGGGGTAATTTTACACGCTCACCGAAACCGCCGCCGCGCCCGCCTTGTCGAGGCTGAACCCGGCGTGCTGCCCGTCCACCGCCACCTGATAATCGCCCAGATACCCCGTGAACGTGACCTGTCCGCTGGCGTCGGTCGTCAGGCGCGTCGGCTTCAGCCACCACTCGTCCGTGACCAGCTTGACCAGCGCTTCGAACGCCGGCTTGGGCGTGTGATCCTTGCGCAGCAGCCCGGCGGGCGCGTTCAGCCAGCCGCCGTCGGACAAATCCCACCACGTCAGCGCGCCCACCAGCGGGCGCGAATACAGCGTTTTGTAGTGCAGCAGCACTTCTTCGGTCTGCCGGGCTTCGCCTTCCGGCGTGCTGGGCCAGTCGCTCACCTGCCAGTCGTTCAGATCGACAATTTCCGGCGGCATCAGGTCGCCGGAGACGATGGTCGTCTCGGTGAAGTGGATCGGCAGCCCGAAGCGCTCGAAGCGCTCCAGCACCCGCAGCGTCTTTTCGACGCCCCAGTAGCCCTGGTGCATGTGCGACTGGATGCC
>JADLHH010000569.1 GCA_020848855.1 Anaerolineae bacterium
GCGAACCGCTTCACCTGCCTCGACCTGCAAAATGGCTCTCAGCGCGACGACCGCACCATCGAAATGCCTGCCTCGGAAGACCGCGCCTTACCCGCGTGGGCGCAGTTCGTCGAGACGCTCAGCGCGTCCAACGGCGTTACGCTGCCTGCCGTTCGCGCCCCGCGCACGCTCATTTTGGCAACGGTGGACGCGAAATACCGCCTCTACCAGACGTTCCCGCCCGAAGGCGGCAGCCCCGAAGTTTTTCTCGATGTGGACGGCAAGGAAGCGAGGCTCGAACTCGACAGTGCCGTCTTTTCGGCACTAACGATGGCGCGTGCTTCCGGGCTGATCGCCGCGCTCGACGCTGAAGCGCGCCTGCACATTTATCGCCAGCACGTCCGCGTCGGCGTTTTCGACACAGGCTTGCAGCCGGACGAGGAATTTCGCCCCACGCTTGCCATCGCTGACGACGGCTCGACGCTGGTACTCACGGACGGGCACTCACTTGTCCTGTTCGACGGGGAAGGCGTGCAGCGCAAGCGGATTGACCTGCACTACCGCCTCGGTGCGCTTACTGCCGCGCCGGATGGCAAGCGTTTCGTCGCCAGCGACCTCGACGCCAACGTCATTCGCGTCTACGATGCTGACCTGCTGCCCACGCACCAGCGTTTCGCCGTCGATCTGCTCGCGGAAGCCAAAAAGTCGCAGTTGTTCGCCTCGTCCGCCATGTCCAGCGCCGCGCTCGGTCCGTTGGCGATCAGCAGCAAAGGCGTGCTGGCGTTCGCGCTGGCGGGCACGATCTGCGTCACCAGCCTCGCGCGCATGAAAGCCAACCCCAAGCCCTAGCTTTTCTTGGCGTGCTGGGCGGTTAACCTATTTTTTGTCGTATTTTGAGGAAATCCTTACCGGTTTTCGACCAGCGCGCGCTGCGGGAACACCATCCGCTCCGGCGCAATCGCGCCCCGCGTCAGCGCCGCCGCGTTCGCCCGCTCGAAGTCCGCGTGCAGGTCGCGCGCAAGCTGTATCTGCTCGGCGGACGGCTCCAGCGTGAAGTGGATCACCGTCACCGTCACTTCACCGACGACCATGATCAGCCACTGGTCATCGCCCAACGGCTTGCGCCCGATCCCGCTTTTGGGGCGCGTGGGCAGCCCCCACAACTGCTTCAGCACGGGCTTGATCAGCGCCTCGTCCGGTTTGCGCCTGCCGCTGGCGTAAATGCGCGCCTTCAGTTCATGGTGGTACACCACGAAGTACACCGCCTGCGCTTCAAAGTGCTGGCGCAAAAAGCCCGTGTGCCCCTGCGTGCCCAGCACCTGTTTCCACGCCTTGCCTTCCGGGTCGCGCTCGATCAGCCGCTGGATGATCGTGTGCTGTTCGTTGTAGCGCTGCGTGAGCGCCTCGTACTGCGCCGGGTTCAGCTTGCCGTTATGGTATTCTTCTTTCACCCGCGCCATCTTGTGCAGCAGCAGCTTCAGCGCCATGTACGGGTTCGTTGATGCTTCCGCCGCCAGCGCGCCCGTGTCTGGCGCTTTTGCTACGGGTTCGTCCGGCAGCGGTGCGGTTTTCGGCTTGGGTTCTGGCGCAAGCGGCGAAGTCGGCGGCTTGGCGGGACGAATGGGCGACAGTTCGCCGGGATTCTTCGCTTGGGGTGGGGGATTCTGGTCGTTCACGCCGCTGCTCGAAGGCTAGGATTAGTCTGTGCTGATTATATGTCATTTGCTATACTAGCGGTTCGGAAAATCGTAAAATTTCAGACGGATTTCATGTTTAAACCGCTGCACTGTGGCATCTACTTTACGCCGGAACACGTGGCGCAGGCGCGCCGTGAGCGCGACACCGAGCCGTTCCGTTCCGCGTTTCTCTACCTGCGCGACCGGGAACAGCGCGGCGCGGAGCAGGCGCAGTGGAACGGGCTGCGCTATCGTTTTGAAGCGGACGAGCAGGCAGGCGACCGCGCCATCGACGACCTCGAAAGCTGCATTGCCGACCCGCTCACCGAAGACATGACCTACCTCGACACCATCGGGCAGACGATGGCGCTGGCGCAGGCGTTCGAAATGACGCGCGACCATCCCGCGTGGCAGCCGGGGGCGCAGGCGCGCTGGCTGGCGCTTTTTGAAGACCGCGTCAATACACTCAGCGTTAGCCCCTACAACGATACGCAGGTCGAAAACCTGTGGATGGCGGCGCTCGTCATGGTCACGGGCGTCGTGCTGGAGCGCGAAGACATCTTCAACCTCAGCGTCGAGGTGTTCCAGAACACCGTCGACACCGAAATCAGCCCGCGCGGGCACATCATCAAAGCCGTCGCTGGCGAAGACGGCGGCAGCTTCTACCGTCAAATTCTCTCCGCGTCCGCGCTCGTCCTCATGGCGGAAACAGCGGCGCACGCTGGCGTCAACCTGTGGGGCTACGAGCAGCGCGGCGTTTCCGTCACTACCGCCGCTGTCTATCCCATCTACTACTTCTACACGACTGACAAATGGAAATGGGATGAAAGCCTTACGCCGGAAGAAGTCCAGCTGTTGTTCCGGCGCTATGGCGGCTACCTCGAAATCCTCAATCGTCAAACCGGCTTCAAAGACTTACGCCCTCTGCTGGACGACCTGCGCCCCGTCTACGACCCGTTCGGCGGCGGGCTGACCACGCTCACGCATGGCGTCGCGCTCAAACCGCAGCGGCGCGGCTTGTTCCGGTAAAACTTGCCGGTCGTTACA
>JADLHH010000570.1 GCA_020848855.1 Anaerolineae bacterium
ACAACGACAACCTGCCGCCGCAGGACGAGCCGGAGCCGACGACCGTTGGGCGGGCGATTTTCAACCGCATCCTGCCGGACGAACTGCGCTTCCACCAGGAGACGCTCGACAAGAAGCGCCTGCAGAACCTGGTCGCCAAGTGCTATCAGCGGCTGGGATCGGATCAGACGACCGACATCGTGGACGCGATTAAAGACCTCGGCTTCTTCTACGCGACGATTTCCGGCACGACCATCGCCGTCACCGACCTGACGATCCCGGATGAGCGTAACAACATCCTCGCCGAAGCTGAAGCGGTGGTTGATCGTGCCGAGCGCGACTTCCGGCGCGGTCTGCTGACCGAAGAAGAACGCTACCAGCGCACGATCGACGTATGGAACCGAGCGAAGGACACGCTGCAAGACCTGATCCGCGACACGCTCAACCCGTATGGACCAATCGCCGTCATGGCGATTTCCGGCTCGACGAAGGGCGGTTTCGGTCCCATCACGCAGTTGGCGGGTATGCGCGGTCTGATGGCTGACCCGTCGGGGCGCATCATCGACCTGCCGATCCGCAGCCACTTCCGTGAAGGCTTGACGGCGCTGGAATACTTCATCTCGACGCACGGCGCGCGGAAGGGTCTGGCAGACACGGCGCTGCGTACCGCCGACGCGGGTTATCTCACCCGTCGTCTGGTCGACGTGGCGCAGGACATGATCATCAACCGCACCGACTGCGGCACGGAAGGCGGCATCTGGGTTCGCCGTTCGGACGATGTCGCCGGACAGACAATCTATGAGCGTATCATGGGGCGCTGCGCGGCTGCCGATACGTATGACCCCGACACGGGCAAGCTGATCGTCGCCCGCAACGGGATGATCGACGAAGACGTTGCCGAAGCGATCCAGAACAGCAGCCTGCCGGAAGTGTACGTCCGCAGCCCGATGACGTGCGCGCTCATTCACGGCATCTGCGCGCTGTGCTACGGGCGCGACCTCGGTCGCGGCGAAATGGTCGAAATCGGCACGGCGGTCGGCATCATCGCCGCACAGTCGATTGGTGAGCCGGGCACACAGTTGACGCTTCGTACCTTCCACACGGGCGGTACGGCGCAGGCATCCGGCGACATCACCAGCGGTCTGCCGCGCGTGGAAGAACTGTTCGAAGCCCGCAAGAAGCCGAAGGGCGAAGCGGTCGTCACCGATATCGGCGGCGTGCTGCGGCTCTCGCGGCGTGAAGGTGTCCGTATCGCCACCGTGATCGACAGCGAGGTCTTCAGCGACCAATACGAGATCGCTGCGGGCTGGACGCTGCAAGTCGAGGACGAGCAGGACGTGGACGCCGGCGACATTCTGGCGCTGGACGAGGACACGGGCGAGAAGCTGGTCGCCAAGATGACCGGGCGCGTGCATCTGGAAGACAGCGGCAAGCACCGCATGGTGTTTGTCCGTTACGAGCGGTCGCAGGAGATGGAATACGAAATTCCGTCGAGCGCGCGCCTGCTGCCGGATGTGTTCGACGGCGCGACGGTCACCCCCGGTCAGCAGTTGACCGAAGGCTCGAAGAGTCCGCACCGCATCCTGCGCATTCAGGGTTCAGAAGCGACATCGCTCTACCTGCTTTCGGAAGTGCAGAAGGTCTACCGCTCGCAGGGCGTGAATATCGCCGACAAGCACTTCGAGATCGTCATCCGCAAGATGCTGGCGCGGGTGCAGGTCACCAAGAGCGGCGACGGCGAGCTGCTGCCGGGCGAACTGATCGACCGCCTGCAGTTGATCGACATCAACCAAAAGTTGATCGCCGAAGGCAAGGAGCCGGCGGCGGGCGTGCCGATTTTGCTCGGCGTGACCAAGGCGGCGCTCAGCACCGACAGCTTCCTCTCGGCGTCGAGCTTCCAGCACACGATCCGCGTGCTGGCGGGCGCGGCAATCGAAGGCAAGGAAGACAAGCTGTACGGGCTGAAGGAGAACGTCATCATCGGCAAGCTGATCCCGGCGGGTACGGGTTTCCACACCTACCAGGATCGCGAGCTGGTCGCGCCGGTGACGACACTGGAAGCGCAGGGCGCATACGACCTGGATGCCGGCGACGACTTCGAGGACGACGGGCTGGAAGACGAGAAGATCAACCTGAACGACTAAGCGTTCGGGGCGAGTAAAAGCAAACGGGGCGAGAAGGAAAACCTTCCCGCCCCGTGTTTGTTTATCTGTAATAAGATGTTATTCTGCGAAAATCTCTTTCACCGCCAGCGCGAACTCCGGCAGCACGTCGCCGCCGTCGAGCGTGCCGTCGATACCGACGATGCGCGGCGGCTGCCCCGGCGCGTACACTTCGACGCGCCGAGCGTCAGGATTGATCACCCACACAACGGTTCCAACCTGCAAGTAATTGACGATTTTGATCCGCATCTCGGCGTCCGTGTTCGATGGCGACAGCACTTCGACCGCGAGATCGGGCGGGGTCGGATTCCATGCGCCGCGAAATGGCTCTGGCTGCTTCGTTTTGGATATAAAGGCAGCGTCCGGCATATAACGTTCACCGCTTATACGATAACCTCCATCCGCGCCAGTAATGCGCCCCAAACCGCGCGGAAGCACGAACAAACTCAACTGAAATATCATCCGAGCGCCGATTTCCGACGAATAGCCGTTCGACACCACCTCGACAATCTCCCCCCCGATGAACTCGAACAGCCGCTCGGCGTTTTCTGGCAAAGCGACAAACTGCTCGAAATCTGTTTCAGTCATGGCGATTTTTTGCACAGCCATTAGACGCTCCCATCTTCCATACTTCTATTATGCCATAGTTATGCTTGCCAGCAGCAGAAAACAAAACAGCCCGCGCTGTTCGGCAGGCTGTTTTTGCTTGAAAGCTGGCTTGGCTAGTCGTATTTGTCGAGGTTCACATCCGGGCGCACCGCGTCGTAGATCATCCAGTAGAGCGGGCGCTCGGTCAGCCCTTCGCCGCCGCTGACGGTGATGTTCGGGTCGAGCACGCCAGCCGTGCCGGGGATGACGATGCTATACGCCGCGCGCTCGTCGCTGTTATGCACCATGCCGTCAAGCACAGCAAAGTTGAGGTTCCACAGGAACATCGGTCCGATGTAGTCGGTCTGCTGCCCAATCTGGAAGGCGCGGATGGTGTAATTCGCCTGATCCCACTTGGACGGGCGCAGAACCCAGGCATCGGTCTCCGGCGGCTGACCAGGGAAGCCTTCCCAGGCGGGCCAACCGAACTCGGTCACCCACAGCTTCAGGTCGGAATGTCCGTTGGTGACCATGATCTGGCGCGTGTCGCGGATGGTGTCGGCGAAGAAGAAGTGCGGGTCGTTGTCCCAGCCCGCCGCGCCGCAGCAGGTCGAGTCAGGCGGATTCGCCCAGCTATACGGATGAACGCCGATGGCGATATCGCGGTAATTGCCCAAGCCCGCCGCGTACATCTGCCGCAGGTAGGTGCGGTCGTCCACCACGCCGGGGTTGTTGCCGGTCGGAGCCAGCCCGGCGGTGACGATCTGGATCGAGCCGGAATAGGCGCGAATCGCCTGATACGCCGGGGCGAATAGCTGCATGTACCCTTCGCCGCTGAGCGACAGCCCGCCCGTCCATTCACGCGAGAGATTCGGCTCGTTCCAGATTTCGATGGCGTCGACGTTGCCTTTCAACTGGTTGAGCATCAAGGTGATGAAGTTGGCGTACGCCTGTGGGTCGTCCGGCGGACCGTCCTGCTCCTGCGTCGAGCGCGCCCAACCTGGCGCTTTGGCGATGCTCAACAGGACGCGCAGATGACGAACTTTCGCGTCTTCGATGTAGATCGAAAGCTGCTGGAAAAACGTGCTGACATCGTTCGGTCCGCTCGGCTGCATGTCCTTCCAGGGGACCTGTATCTTGATCCAGCCGAGCGCAAGCTGATCGGGTCCAACGCGGCGCATGGCTTCGTCCCAGTCTGCCTGATCGAGATTCCCCTCGATCTGGATACCCATACGGCTGGCGTCGAGATTCGGCAGCACGTCCGGGAAATTCGCGCCGGAAGTCGATGGGGGCGATGTCGGCTGCCCTTCGACCGTCGGCGGCGGTATAGTCGGCTGCGGAGTCGCGGTCGGCGGGGGCGTATAGCCGGAGCCGACAATCGAACCCACCCACGTCACAGTCGGATGAAGCTGAGCGACGATAACCGACTGCAGACCCGCCAGCGTATAGCCGGACGCCGACGCGCCGGTAACGGTATCGACAGTCGACTGGACAGTCGGGGTAATGTAAACCGCTATCGGCGTCTGGGTGGCACACGCCGCCGTTATCAGGCACAGGAACAACAAGAGGATGCGTTTCGCGTTTTTCATAAGAGAAGATACTATCACATCCCCGCTGGCATGAACATAGGCAGCAGATGAGACTTTGTGGTATAATGAGAACATCTGTTCAATTGACAGCCGCCCTGTTCTTCCCTAGAATGAGGCGTCATCCGGCGTACTGAAGCACAACACATGATGGATGCTCCTATGACAAATGGTCTCGTCCGGCAGGTGAACATCGGTCAGCAGATGCGCGAGGCTTATCTCGACTACGCCATGAGCGTAATCGTAGCACGCGCGCTGCCGGATGCGCGTGACGGCTTAAAGCCGGTTCACCGCCGAATTCTCTACGCCATGTACGATTTAGGTATGCGCGCCGACACGCCTTACAAGAAGTCGGCGCGTATCGTCGGCGAAGTGCTGGGCAAGTATCACCCGCACGGCGACGTTGCCGTGTACGACGCGCTGGTGCGTATGGCGCAGGATTTTTCGATGCGTTACCCGCTGATCGACGGGCAGGGCAACTTCGGCAGCGTCGACGGCGACGGCGCGGCGGCGATGCGTTATACCGAAGCGCGCATGACCGATATGGGCGAGGAACTGCTCACGAATATCGGCATGAACACGGTCGAATTCGGCGACAATTTCGACGGCACGCTGCAGGAGCCGCTCGTCCTGCCGACGAGCATCCCCAACCTGCTCGTCAACGGCTCGTCGGGCATCGCCGTCGGCATGTCCACCAACATCCCGCCGCACAACCTGGGTGAAGTGTGCGACGCGCTGGTCTACGTGCTCCAGAACTGGGAGCAGCTTGACGACGTGACGATTGAAGACCTGATGCGCTTCATCAAAGGACCGGATTTCCCCACCGGCGGGCTGGCGTACCGGCACGTCAACGGCTCGGACGACGGCGAAGACTCGCTGGTGAGCGCCTATGCCA